>NZ_JAYMZS010000031.1:62840-82375 GCF_035828755.1 Amycolatopsis sp. H20-H5
GGTTTCGGCGGTCATCGTCAGCCGAGAGCCTTCGCCCACTCGTCGGCGACGACCTTCTTGGCCGCGTCGATCTGGTCGTTGGTCGGGAACTTGACGTTCTCGCCGACCTCCGGCAGCGCCGCGACGGCGGCCTTGTCCGCGGTGCCCGCGGCCTGCATCTTGGGCAGCCGCGCGGGGCGGGAAAGGCCCTTGAGGTAGAGGTTCTGGCCCTCGTCGGAGTACAGGAACTCCTGCCACAGGCGCGCCGCGGCCGGATGCGGCGCGGTCTGGCTGACGGCCTGGCAGTAGAAGTTCGAATAGACGCCGTCGGCGGGCACGGCGACCTTCCAGTCGACCTTGCCCTGCAGCTTCTTGGCGTAGCCCGCCTGCAGGTAGTCCCAGTCCAGCGTGATCGGCGTCTGTCCACTCTCGACGGTCGCGGCGCTGGCCTGCACCGGAATGAACACACCGGCCTTCTTCAGGTCGGCGAAGTACTGGATGCCCGGCTTGATGTCGGCGAACGAACCGCCGTTGGCCAGCGCGGCGGCGTAGACACCCGCGAAGGCCGCGCCTGCCTTGGTCGGGTCGCCGTTGAGCGCGACCTTGCCCGCGTACTCCGGCTTCTTCAGATCTGCCAGTGTCTTCGGCGGGTTCGGCACCTTCTTGGCGTCGTAGCCGATGGAGATGTAGCCGCCGTAGTCGTTGACCCAGTTGCCTTCCGGGTCCTTCTGACTGTCCGGGATGTCGCCGAACGTCGCGACCTGATACGGCGCGGTCAGCCCGTCCTTGGCCGCGGACAGCGCGAAGGCACCGCCGAGGTCCAGCACGTCCGGCGCGCGGGTTTGGCCCTTGAGCTGCTTGACCGCGCTGATCTCGTCCTGGCTCGACCCCTCGGGGTTGGCCTCGGTGATCTTCAGCCCGTACTTCTTCTTGAAGGCGTCGAGGATCTCGCCGTAGTTGGCCCAGTCGTGCGGCAGGGCGATGACGTTGAGCTCGCCCTCCTTCTTCGCGGCTTCGACCAGCTTGTCCAGTCCACCGAGGTCGGCGGCCGACTTCGCGGTGGCCGAGGCGCCGGAATCCTTGGCGGTACCGGCACCGGAACCACCGCCGCAGGCGGTCAACGTCAGCGTCAGCGCGGTGGCACCCGCCACGAGCGCAACGAAACTTCTCTTCACTTGCTACGTCCTCCGTCTGGACACTGTGGACACTCGATGCCGAGCGAACAGTTCACGAGGGGAACGTCGTGCAGGTGAACGTGAAAAGAAGCGGCGGCGCCCACCGGGTGCACGCTGGACCGCGAAGGCTCAGCGCGACGGAACGGTTCCGGCCAGTGAGCGGAAACGGCTGTGCCCCGTGACTTCCGCCACGAGGCACAGCCTTGCGGTCGCCGATTTACGGATAGCCGACCAGGTTTGTCACCTGGTGACCGCTGTTCGACGCCGCGCCGGAATTGTTGATGACGTGGCTGATCGTGCCGGTGCCGCCGAGCGAGACGGTCACCATGTCGTGGAACTTGACCCCGGGGGTGTCCGGGACCTCGAACGCGTGCGCGGCGACCACACTGTTGTTGCCGCTGAAGAAGCAATAGCTGCCCAGGCCCCAAGCCTCGTGGCTGGTCACCGAATTGGCCACCTTGTAGGCCGCGTAGCCCTGCGTGGAACCGTTCATCCAGGCCGCCTGGTTCGGCGGGTCGTAGGGCATCTCGTTCTGGTAGAAGTACGTCCGCCCGCCGTTGCCGTTCCAGATGGTCTGGTATTTCTGGTAATGCTCCACGAACAGGCCGTACATCGTGACGTCGTTGCCGTTGACGACGAGGCCCGTGTCGGCGGTGTTGACGGTCCAGCCCACCCCGTTGGAGTGATCGGCCCGCCAGATCCACATATGGTCGCCGATGACGTTGTTGCTGTTGACCACCAGGCTCGTCGTGGCCTTCCCGACGGCGGCGCCGCCGACCCGGAAGAACACGTCGTGCAGCGAGGTCGGGTTGGCCGAGTGGTTCGCGGTCGAACCGGCCGGGCCGACCTGCATCAGGGTGTTCGAGTTGGTCGGGCCCGCGTCGATCAAGAGCCCGGCGGCCTTCACCCCGTCGACGTCGGCGACGCTCATCGCGGTGACGCCGTTGTCCGGGACGATCGTGGCCAGGCCGAGGCCCAGCACCACGGTGTCCGCCCTGGTCACCCGGATGGTGTCATTGACGTGGTAAACCCCGGGCGTGACCAGCAGGTTCTTCCCCGCCGCGAGGGCCGCGTTCATGTCCGCGGCGGTGGCGCCGGGCTTGGCGATGTAGAACTGGTCGAGCGGCAGCGAGGTGCCCGGCGCGGCGCCGTTCGCCCAGGTCGTGCCCGAAGCGCTGTTCTTGAGCGCCGGCACGAACACCTTGTACGCGCCCGCGTTGTCGATGTAGAGGAACGGCTTCTCCCGGATCACCGGCGCCTGGCCGACGGTGGTGTACGGCGGGCTGGGGAAGCTGCTGGCCGGGGCGCCGTTGACGCCGACGAAGACCATGTTCCAGTTCGAGCCGCTCCAGCTGCCGAACTGCGAGTTGCGCGAGATCCACTGCTGCTGCGAGCCGGAGCGGACCTGGCCGTCGATCTTGGAGTCGGAGATCCAGCCGCCGCTGGCCCACCCGCCGTCGTCGAGCGCGAGGTTGCCGCGAACGTGCATGCGCCGGTACGGCGCGGCCTGCGAGACGGCCCAGCGGTCGGTGCCGCCGGTCGGGTTGACCGACAAGTTCTCGGCGCTGCGCCAGAAGTTCTGCGTCGCGTTCTGCGGCGGGAACCAGTCGGCCTCGGCGTGCACGGCGCCGTTGATCGTGACGTCGTCCGGCGAGAGCCCGAGCCCGAGCACCTGGGTGTAGAACCCGACGTTGACGTCGACGTTGTAGGAGCCGGGCTTGAACAGCAGCGCGTACCGGTTCGAGCCGAACTGGTTGGTCTCCTGGCTGCCGAAGACGTTGTTGAGCTGCCCCTGGATGGCCGAGCTGGACATCGACGGGTCGAAGGTCAGCACGTTGGGGCCGAGGTCGGGAGCGCCTGGAGTGGGCGGCGTGGTCCCTCCCACGGGGCTGAGGTTGAACGACTGGGCGCCGGAGCCGTTACAAGCGTACTGCTGCAACTGCACGCTGTCCGCGCTCGACGCGCTGGGAACGTCGAGGCACTTGCCGCTGTTCCGGCTGACGAAGTGGTACCTCCCCGCGGACTCCTCGACGGCCTGCCACTGCTGGTTGACGCCACCGCCATAGGTCCACAGGTGCACGAGCCCGCCATCGGCGGTCGAGACGTCGGCGACGTCCCACACCTGCGCGGAGTTGCCACGGGCGTTGACCCGGTAGTAGCCGTCGCTGGTCGCCTGGAACTGCCACTGCTGCGACGCCGTCTGGTTGCAGGCGTACTGCTGCACGACAGTGCCGTTTGCCGTGGCGGCGGCTCGGGCGTCGACGCACTTTCCGCTGTTCAGGCTGGTGACGGTGTACCAGGTGTCCGGGGCGATCGCGGCCTGCGCCGCCGGCGCGGCGACCACGGTCAGATACCCCATGAGCACACTGAGCATCGACAACACGAGCACTGCGGCTCGCCGGGAACGTCGGCCTGACCTCATCGGAACCTCCTCTGCCGCCAAAGCGGCCCCATCGAGCAGGAAAACGACAGAGGCTGCCCGGTGGGGACACAGCGAGGGACCTCGGCGTCACAATCGGACGAAATGTAACGGCGGTCACACGGAGAGTCAATATACATCTAAAAATAAGTCCTAAATCAGCAGGTCAGAGATGGTTTCCACGGGCTACCGCTGACCGGTCCACCCCCCTGGAAACGGCCATCCGGGAGTCCTGTAACGTATGGACACACGAGATGCGGAGTTCGCCTTCGCTTCGGGGCTATGGCGCAGCTGGTAGCGCACCTCACTGGCAGTGAGGGGGTCAGGGGTTCGAGTCCCCTTAGCTCCACTTTTCGACAGACCCGTTGGTTTGGGAATCCTCCCAGGCCATCGGGTCTTTTTCGTTGCACCGAAAAACCGTCCACAATGGATTGCGCTTCAGTTACCGTTCAGTAGGTGGAGCAAAACTGGAGCAGGGCCTGACCCCGTTCGATATGGGGTCACCAAAAGTGCTCCAGGCGGTTCACCCAGCTGGGTTGTTCCATCAAGTTTTTCTGCCACCGTCGGCCTATCTAGGCCAGCGCGCCGATCGACCACAGTCAAAGGCTGCCAGCAGCAACTCTCCCTCGCATGCGCATCACAGGACCTCCGGTCACCAACGGCTAGATGACACCCTTCCGCGACCGCCAGAAGTCTCGAGCCGGCCGACGCTGCCACCAGGGCTTCGAACGGCCACGCTGGGCTCCTTCGGGGCGGTGCCAGGAACGCATCCACAGCCGACGGACTTTCAATCCCTGGGTCCAGGGTTCGAGCCCCTGGCGGCCCCACTCACGCAAGGCGTTAACGTGCAGTTTTGCACTGAGATGAATGCTGCTGGTTTAGACCAGTCGGACCCGGGCTCCTTCCGGGCTCCGTTTACTCCCGGGTGCCGCCGAAGCCAGGTAACGGATCGGCAACGGGCCCATGGCCTTTCGGTCGTATCGTCGACAGATCCACCCCCGGTCTGGAGCTGCGACAGACCCTGACATCGCCCGTCTAGCCCCTGGTTTCCACCTGGTGAACGCGTATAGAGTCCGCCGAGTGCCGCCGGAGGACTCAACCCTAAGACCCGCAAGTCAGCCGGGCTCCGAGTTCACCGTGACGGCGCCAGCTTTGGAAGGCCTCCGGCAGTGGGTGGTAGCCGCCCGCGCTGATGACCTCGATGGTCTCGCTGCTGTCACGCAACTGGACGACGCGGGTGCCAACACGGCCAACTTGTACGAGTGGCAGGCTGCTATGGCAACAGCAGACGGGCTCGCGCTCTACCGTGATGCTCTCGACGAGCAGGGTGTACTAGACCCCGGTTGCGACGACTACATCTTGTGCGAGTGGCACGAAGACTGGGTTGTAGGCAGCGGAGACCTCATGCAACTTGTCTCGGGCAAACACCGAAGCCCGGATGTAGGCGCATACACCACGGTGAACAAGTTGGCTGATGATGGCGGTGTCGCCCACCTGTTCAACCGGTGGTTCGCATTAGGGAAGAAGCCTATGTGTCGTCTCGTGACAACAGGCGGTCTCAAGGCAGGCCCCGCGCGTGAGCTTAAGACACTAACCGCTCGGCTGCGGACACTCAAAACTGACAAGCACGAGCAGGCACTTACGCCGGACGAGACTCGGGTTGTCAAGCAGCTGCGCACCGCGATCGCGACTTACGACAAGGGCACGGCTGAGCGCTGGAAGGGCGCGAACACGTACCCTGCGGTTGAGGAAAAGGACCAGGACCGCGAGGTCACGGATTTCCTCGCTTCGTTGACCATCGTCACCGTCGTGATGAACCAGGGCGTGGTCGGTGACGCGGCGCCCAGCAAGTACGTCAAACCTGTCCTAGAGAAGATGAGTCACGCTGTAGTCGACTCCGCAGCGGTGTGGAAGGCCGTGTTAGGTCTTTTCCGCGCGCGGATGCAATCACATGGGGAGACGACCTACGGTGACCTGCCCGTGGTCTTGCAGCGGGACCACAGCGGAGGTCTGGAGCCGGACGTGCGTCGGCGAATTGCCCGCCGACTCGTCACCCTCGGGGACATCCAGATCGCTATTGAGACCGCCCTCGCCATCCCAGGCGCCTATCAGTCCGTGGCGCCTGTCGCAACCATCTCCCGGGTCGAGATCAAGATGGCCCAGAGTGGGTGCTCCTCTAACGCGGTGAGCCGGGCCACTGCCCTGCGGATGGAGTACGAGGAGTACTGGCGTGACCAAGAGAGCGGAGATCCGGGGGCGCGGGTGGCGCGCAAGAACCTGGAACGGCTGCTGCGTCGGGTCAGCGACCACGCGATGGGCGATTCTGAGTTGTCCGGCCACGGGCTGTGGACTGCCGTGGACGACAAGCTAGTCGAATTACAGGAAGCGGGAGAGCTCCCGGCAGGCGTAGACAGCGAAATCGCCCTGGGCGGGCTCTGCGATCTGTCAAACCGATGTCAAATCTGGTTCGGCCCGACATTCGACATCGACGCCGTCATCGCGGGCCGTCGTTCAGAGGGGGTGACACAGCCGTGATCGACCTGGAGAAGTCTGAGCTGGCGCTACTCCGCGAGGACCTCGCTTACCACCAGGCCCGGGTCCTGCTGCTGGTCGCGGCAGTCTCCGGCGCGGACGGCCATAGCAAGAAGCTCGATGGTTTGACCAAACTGGCCAAGCTCGACTTCCTGTTGCGTTACCCAGCGCTCGGGCCCGTGGTACTCGACGAACTAGATCGGACCGACCCACGCCTGCACTTACCGCCCGACCCCGATGCCTCTCCAACCGACGTAGAAGCGCCGATGATCAGGTACAAGTACGGGCCGTGGGACGACCGGTACTACGCCATCCTCGGTGCGCTGATCGGCCGAGGCCTGCTGCGCTATGTCAAGGCCCGAAAGGGCAGCATGGCGATCGCCCCGACCCCCACAGGTCGGAAGGCTGCCGAGCGCCTGGCCAGTAGCGCCGAGTGGTCCAGTATCGCTGAGCGCAGCACCGCCATCGCGGAGGCCTCGTCCGGGCTGACCGGCCACGACCTCAAAGAACGGATCTACGACCGATTGGCTGACTTGATGGACCGCCCACACCGGCAGGAGATCCGGTGACGACACGTTTCCGACTCGATCTGGTTCGCCTCGACACCACCGAGGGCGCAGTCGAATATCGCTTTCGCTCGGACCTGACCGTCCTCGCCGGCCCTACCGGGGTCGGGAAAACCACCCTGCTCGAACTGATCAAGTTCGGGTTCGGGCTCGACGCGGCACTGGCGCCGGTCGCTCTAAAGCACATTGAATCGGTAACCATCGACGTACGAATCGGTGACACGCGACTCCAGCTTGCCCGCAGCCTCGACCGAGCCAAACGGCGTACGGTCCGGGTCACCGACTTAATCACCCAAGATCGCCTGCCCGACCACAACGTCAGCCTTGACGCGGAATACTCCGTAAACTCGTTGCTGATGACGTCATTGGGCCTGCGTGACGATCTGCGTGCCAGCTCCGAAAAGGGCAAGAAGGCAGGCAACCGCGTTACGTTCGCCGACATCCTCACCTACCTCTACATCCCGCAGCGGCAGATCAATCTCGATATTGCCTTCAGCCAAGATAACTTCCGCAATCTCAAGCGCCGCACTGTCTTCGAGTTGCTGTACGGACTCACCGATGCTGAGATCCTCGACCTGCGTGCGCAGGCCAACACCCTGACAAACGACATCGCCGTGGCCGAGGCGCGGCACGCAGCTGTTGTCGATTTCCTACACCAGAGCGGAACCAGCCAGCGCGAGGAAGCCGAAAGTCAGCTCCGCGCTGCCGAAGCGAGCGAAGCTGCAGCGGCCCAGCAGCTAACGCAACTCCGAGACGAGCTGGACCCGGTGATCGACAGCAACACACGCGCACTACGGGACTTGCTATCCGACGCCGAGCGCGGTGCCGCGGACCTCGCCGCAGTCATCGCCGACATCAACCGCCGCCAGTCCCAACTCGCCGCAGAACGCCGCCGGGTCGAGGCAGACATGGGCAAGCTCGGCCGCATGCGCGAGGCGAACCTTGTCCTTGCCAACATCGAGTTCAGCGTGTGCCCGCGGTGCATGCAGTCTTTGGAGCATCGCGAGATCCCTGCCAACGCCTGCAGGGTGTGCCTCCAGCAAGACCCGGTCAACGACAGCGCCTCCGAAGACCAGTACGAGACGAGGCAGTTGCGAGACCAGATTCAAGAGATGAGCGAACAGATCGTTGCCCTGGCCAGCCAGAGGAGGATGGTCGAGCAGACCGCGGCTGAGAAGAACCGTTTGATTGACCTGCTCAACACGCAGATCGAGCAGCGGACCGCCGAACGTATCAGCCCGCGCCTGCAAGTCTTCAGTGACGCCGCACAGGCACTGGCGAGCGCACGCAGCGAACAACAGCGCTGGGAAGCCATCCTTCGCCAGTGGGACACAGTGGCCGACCTCAGTCGACACGTGCGTACCCTCAGCTCCCAGCGCGCGCAGCTGGAATCCGACGTCAAACTGGCGCAGCAGGCGCTGGACAAGCAGCGCACCGAGGTGATCAACGCACTCAGCGAGGAATTCGACGCCACCGTCAGAGCGATCGGAATTCCCGGTGTCAACTCCGCGACTATCGATCCTAAGAAGTACTTGCCAGTCATCAACGGCGACGTGTTCTCCAAAAACAATCAGCTGGGCGGCGGCCTGACAACTACCACCCAGATCGCCTATTGGTGCTCCCTGGTCGCGGTCGCCCTGCGCACACCTGGCAGCCTCTACCCGCTGTTCCTCCTGATCGACAGCCCACGCATGGCACTCAACACGGCCACCGGCCTCAGCAAAGCGATGTACGGAAGGCTCACCACCTTGGTCGGCACCTTGCCAGGTCGACTCCAGGTGATCATCGCCGACAACGAACTACCTAAGGAATACCGCGCCAATTACGCCCAGATCGACTTCACTTACGCCACCCCGACCGTTTCCACCATTCCGCACCCCGGCCCCAACGCAGTGCAAACCATTGAAGAAAGAACATAATGCGCGAGTCGCTTCGGAGAGTCCCGACCTCTACTGAGGAGGCTCGCCTAGCCGACACGTGGTCGAACAGGGCAGATCCCACGGGGCCTGACCAGCTATAATTGCGGTCCGCGACAATGCATGTCACCCGCCATACTTGCCCTCGATTGCCCCGCCACGCGGAGGTGCCCGTTGACCAGCGACAGCGACTGCTCAGCCGAGAACCGCCTTGCGCATGAGATTCGGCGGCTGCGCTCCGTGGCGAAGTTGAGCCAGCCGCAACTCGCCAAGCAGGTCGGCTACACCCGCCAGTATGTCTCTCTGGCCGAGAACCCCGGTAAGAACCTGCCGTCAAAGGAGCTCATCGACGCCCTCGACACGGCACTCAACGCCGGCGGGCGTCTGCGGGAACTTCGGGAGCAAGCCAAGATCGAGCAGCGTGCCCGACGTCATACCGCGGCTACCCCATACGTGACTACACGTGACGGCAAGGCACAGGCCGGTAGGCCCTCACACCAGCACGGTTCTTCGTCAGGCGGCTCACCACTGGCCGGAGGCGACAACAACCGGCCCGTCAGAAAGATCAAGCTCACCGGTGCCGGACGGCTCGACGAACTCCTCGAGCATTTACGTGAGCAGAGGCACCTCCTCGTCAAGACAGACAACTTGCTCGGCCCTCGCTATGCGTTGGGGGGTGTGCTCGCCCAGCTCGGCACGGTCGAAGACCTGCTGGCGTCGGTGGGTCCGTCACAACGGCACGCGGTCGTGCAGATCGGTGCCCGGTACGCGGAATCCGCGTCGTGGCTCTACGAAGACAGCGGCGAGGTAGGCAAGGCACGCAACTGGGGCAGTCGGGCGTTGGAATGGGCGATCGAGGGAGACGACCACGTGATGACGTCGTGGACGTTGTTTCGCCACAGCCAGCAGGCAACCCCCGGAGGCAACGCAGCTCAGGTGCTCAGTCTGGTGGCGGCGGCACGTAGAGCGGTCGCCGAGCCGCCCGGCCCTATGCGCGCCGCATTTGCGCAGCAGGAAGCGCAGGGTTTCGCGTTGGACGGCGACGAAAAAGCTGCGCAGGACAAACTGGACGAAGCTCTGGGCTGGGCAACTGTCGACTCACACGGCGACGCGCGACACGGCCATGGCTCGTTCTGCACCGAACGCTACCTCGACGTGCAGCGTGCTGGATGCCTACTGACCGTGGGACGTGCGCCCAGGGCGGTAGAGCTCTACGAAGCCGCACTCCCCCGGCTGCCCAATGTCTATCGGCGTGACCGTGGCGTGGCACTGAGCCAACTGGCAAGGGCTCATGTGCTCACAGGAAATCCCGAGGCAGCGGCGGATTCCGCGACTGACGCTCTCCATATCGGGCAGGAGACTGGTTCGGTTCGTACGCTCCGCAAAGTCGAGGCCGTCGCTCGCGAACTCGAACAGTACAAGACACTCCCAGAAGTCGCAGACTTCCTCAGTGGAATGACCACAGGGCAATTCTCCTGATGGCGAGCCCGGTTGAAGAAGCTGCCATGCTCCGCGCTATCGCACTGTCCGCGTTCGGACTCGGCAGCGCCAGCCCGAACCCGCCCGTCGGGTGCGTCATCCTAGACGCACAAGGCGAGGTCGTCGGCGAAGGTTTCCATCTCCGCAAAGGCGAAGCCCACGCAGAAGTCAACGCCCTCAACGCCGCCGGGCTCCGAGCACGCGGCGGTACCGCGGTGGTGACCCTCGAACCATGCAACCACGAAGGCAGAACACCTCCCTGTCGCCAAGCCCTGATAGACGCCGGCATCCGGCGGGTGGTCATCGCCCTCATCGACCCCACGTCACGCGAGGAAGGCGGGGCGGCCCGGCTACAGGCCGCGGGCGCGGATGTCGAGCAGAACGTTCTTGGCGAGCAGGCACAGCTGGTCATCGGACCGTGGCTCACGACGCTCATTCTTCGGCGCCCCGTCGTCCATTGGACGTACGTGTCCAGCGGAAGTTTGCCTGAGCCAGAAGGAGAGATTCCCGACTCGGAACACTTGGCACTTCGCGCGCAGTTGGATGCAGTCCTGACGTCCACCGGTTACGTTGAGGAAGGAACCGTTGGCGCGCACAACGCAGATGTCTTCTCGCTTCCCAGCCTGCGCGGTCAGGAATCGAACCAGGCCTTTCTCTACGAACTCTTCGAGCGAGGCGTTCGATCCCTGCTGGTCACCGGTTACTCAAGGCTCGCCCAGTCCATCGCCGATGACGGGCTGGTCGACCAAGCCACGATCTACCTCCGACCCCAACCCATGTCAGCTATGCCCTCCGCCACGTCACTGCTGCCCCAGCATCACGGGCTCAGCTTGGCGTCGATCTCGAATGTCGGTTACTACGTCCGCGTCGGGTTCGACCGACCACCCGATCAGGGCAAGACGACTTGAGTTGGCCGGGCTCACTGCGGGACGCGACCTAATGTCCACGGGCATCTGGGCTTGCCGGAGCGACGTAAGCTCGACGCCCTTTCCGAATCTGCTGGTCAACCCCAGAGTCCTCCGCAGTGGCGCGTACCGGGCCGCAAGGTGATGCTGGAGGGTACGGGATCTGTACACGAGCTGCCGCTGCAACACATCGGAGGTGTGATCTGGCGGGCCGGGATCGCGCTCGGCATCGGGGACGATGATGCCGTCAGCGGTGTGGTCGAGTCCGATCAGACGAGTGAACAGGCCGCCCGCGATTGGGTCACCCAGATCCTGCCGGAGACCGCGTTGCCCGAGTGGGTCCTGCACCGCCCGCACGGCGCCGCCGGGGCATTCCTGCACGGCAGTGTCGAACGCGGCTACCTCACACAACACGACCACACCCTGGACTGGGAACCTGACACCGATACCCCGAGTTGGGACGCGGACCTGGTCGACATCAGCGTCCGCTGGCGCCAGGACCGGTAACCCCGACCGGCCCCTAGCCCAGGTGTTTCATGTGGTGTGATGTAGGTCTTGCCCCGAAATGCGCGAAAGTGCCTGTCCTGTAAGGGAAACTACGGATTGTCTAGGTCTGTAGTGGTCCTCACGGGAAGGCACTTCGCGGGTGAAGCGTAGCAAGCGGTCGATGCGGGTCAAAGTCAGCGCGGATGGGCGTGGTGTGGTGTCGCATGCCGGGGTGGGGATGCTGCGGGAACTGGCCCGCGACACCGGCCTGGTCGAAGAGGTGACCACGGTGTTGGCCGATACCTATGCCGGTCCGTGGGTGCATGCGCCGGGGCAGGTGTTCGCGGATATGGCGGTGGCGATCGCCGACGGCGCGGACTGTGTCTCCCATGTCGAGGTCTTCGGTGACCGGCACCAGGTGTGCGGGCCGGTGGCCAGCATGCCCACCACGTGGCGGATGCTCGACAAGATCGACGACGAGCATCTCCCCGGCGTGCTGGCCGCGCGGGCAGCGGCACGGGAGCGGGCGTGGGCCGCGGGTGCCGCCCCGGACCTGACCGGGCTACTGGACATCGACTTCGATGCCACCATCACCATCTCCCACTCCGAGGACAAGGAAAACGCGGCCAAAACCTGGAAACGGACATTCGGGTTCCATCCGTTGCTGGCGTTCCTGGACCGCCCGGAGGTCTCCGGCGGTGAAGCATTGGCGGGTCTGCTGCGAGCGGGTAACGCCGGGTCGAACACCGCGGCCGACCACATCACGGTGCTCGAACGCGCACTGGCGTCGCTACCGGCGCATGCCCGCCCGCATCCGGGCGTAGCGGACTCGGTGCGGGTGGTGGCTCGTTCGGACTCCGCCGGCGCGACCCATGCCTTC
The DNA here is from genome assembly GCF_035828755.1 of Amycolatopsis sp. H20-H5. NCBI lineage: Bacteria > Bacillati > Actinomycetota > Actinomycetes > Pseudonocardiales > Pseudonocardiaceae > Amycolatopsis > Amycolatopsis sp. H20-H5. The sequence goes on from NZ_JAYMZS010000031.1 coordinate 75,178, forward strand.
GCGCAGGCGTGCCGGGACCGGGGCGTGTGGTTCTCCTTCGGATTTCCGGTGGACGCCCGCATCCAGGCGGTGGTTGACCAGGTTCCCGAGCAGGCTTGGGAATCGGCCATCGACCGTGACGGCGGGATCCGAGGTGGCGCCTGGGTCGCCGACATCACCGGGATGCTCGACCTGCAGACGTGGCCGAAGGGAGCGAAAGTCATCGTGCGTGCCGAACGCCCCCACCCCGGTGCGCAGTTGACATTCACCGATGTGAATGGACATCGGATCACCGCGTTCATCACCGACATCGCTGACGGGGTCATCCCCGGGCAGACCGCCGGCACGGAGTTGCACCACCGCCAGCACGCCCGGGTGGAAGACCGCATCCGCCAAGCCAAAGCAACCGGGCTGCGGAACCTGCCGTGTCGAGGGTTCGCGGAGAACACTGCCTGGCTCGAGACGCTGCTCGCCGCGACCGATCTGGTGTGCTGGGCGAAAATCCTCGGTTTCGCCGACACACCAGTGTTGGCTCGCGCCGAGATCGCCACATTCCGTAACCTGGTCCTGCACGTGGGTGCCCGGATCACTCGTGGTGCCCGCCAGGTCCGGGTCCGTATCGACGAAACCTGCGCTTACGCCGAGGCAATTGCCGTGGGCTGGTTGAAGATCCGCGCTGCCTTCACCTGACCCGCAACCCCTGTCCCTACGACCCGAAAGAACCCCGGAGCGGCCGACATGAGCAGATCGGCCGATCACACGCGCCCACATCCAGAAACACCCACGGCAAGATCAACAAATCTGAAACAAGATCAACTCAATATCACACGAAAGGCCAAGGCTAGCCCTCACTAACGTCGGCAACCACCAATTCTACCGACTCGATCAGCCCAAACCCCCTCACAGCCACGACCATCGACCACCACCAGTATCGGGCCACCCCACTCGACTGCTACACCCTCCGCCCCGACACGTGCACGGCCAACGCGCCCTCATACCGCCGACCTGGTGCTCACAGGATTGATCACATGGCCTGCGCCCGCTTCTTCCGACCGGCGGTCACCAACGACAAACTCCTCGAACAACGCACCTGGCTCCTCGAACACCTCAGCCGCTAACCGGCAAGGGCGGCTGGCCTATCTGCCGTTTCGGACACGGCCAGCCACGCGTCTGTATCGCCCGCGTCCGGACGACCGATCCGGCCCACCAGGCCAGTGAAGGCCGTTACTCCTGCGCACAGCGAAGACTCCTTCGCGTCTTTAGCGCTAGGCTCCAGACCAAGGGCCCCGGCACCCCTCCCCCTCGTTGCCGGGGCCCTTGCTTCGCAGCCGCTGTGGCTCGCTGAGCTACATGTGGTTCGCGGGTCAACTGCGAGCTCGCTCGCCGTGTTGGATACTGCTCACATGGCCGACACGGCGAGCCCGGAATCCACCCCCGACGTTGTGACAGGCCCAAACGATACGGAACCGGAACCCACACCGCTTTTTGACGACGTCATCCGAGGTCGAGCTATGGCACCTGGCATCGAAGCTGAACATCCGCCAGGCGCAAAGCACCGTGAACCGGGCCGATAGTGCTGACCGTGGACCTCACGCAGCTGTCCAAGAAGATCGCCCACTTCAACGTGTGTCGACCTTTCCCGGAGTCCCGGTGCTCGGCCGTTCACGTCGACCGCGAGACTCTCGACATGTTCGCCGAGTCACGGCCTGATGTCCTCGCACCGCGGCCCGTCCCTTAGTCCCGCTCGGCTCACCCTCGCTGGGCGTTCAGGTATGGACTGTTCGCTGTGCGGCTGGTCAAATGGGGTGAACTCCGATGCGAATCGGCTAATGATGTCCAGGTGGGCTTGCGCTGTCTGCGCCCTGGAACGTTAGAATTCACCTACAGTGGAGTACAGGGTTACGCCAAACGGCACAGTGTGGCCGGCCGGCAGGGCTGACAATTCTGTATTCTGCGTACGTTCCAGCGAGAGAAAGTCGCAGGCCGGGCATGACCCACGACTTCCCCTCGCCTCTTCAAGCTCTGTGCCAGGCGAGGTACAGCAAGACTGCACCTAGCACGAGGCCCAGGACGGCGGCCCCGGTCACTGTGAAAGTGACCGGGCCAGCCACTTTCACAGTGAAGTGAATGCGCCTGCGTGCCACCGGGATCACCTCCCTCCTGTGGCGTCCTCGGCCCCGAAGATCAAGTCCGAGAACGCCATCGGCGAAGGTGCTGAAAAGGACATTAGCCAGACGAGGCCTTGTTGCACACCAACACCCCGAGGTGCGATATCGGGCTCTGTAGTCGTAACCGCCCGTTGACGTGCACGTGAGAGTGAGAGGAAGCCTTCACCTAAATGCCCGAAGCATGATCGGTTAGAAAACCAAAAAACTGATCGTCCAGATGGCGTAACTTAGTACATCTGAATGGTCTCCACTGGACCTGACTCGTTGTCCCGTAGGACCAAGTGGGTGATTCCGCGCTGCGCATCGCAAATCCACCGATCGGGTAACCCCCGGCTATCGCAGCACTGGCAGGCCCCGACGTCCGGCAGGAGTGACTGCTCGCCTAGACGCGCTCGCTCGTATGGGGGTGTCGGCTTTGGTCCCGGTAAACTACCGGACATCACGCTCACGACGCCGCGCTCTGACGGGGGCCATCACTGATGACCACCCGTCGTCGTAGCCACCTTTCCGAGGCTCCGCCGCCCGACCGCTGGCCTACCTAACGCTAGCCGGAGCAGTCAGCGACGAGATCGAGGTGGTAGGTGCGAAGGAGCTCCCGCTACGAGAGCCTCGACCACGATCTGCACGCGCCCGCGGCCCTGAGGCTCCCCGATACGGGGATGGCGTTCATGCACCGTCACACGGCAGACTACGCCGATGGCGGACGACGACGAGTTCGGCAACGACTGAATTCTGGCGCTCGCACCTTGGCGAGAGATCGAGTCCGGGGCCCAACACGGGCTCACCCCTGATCAACGCGCGGTGACGCGGAGATCGAGTCTCTGTTGTCTCGCCGGCCCTCATCGAAGAGTGATCCGCAACGACCCAGGGCGCCTTCTTCACCACGACGGACCTCAACGCGCAGATCCTCGACCTGGCGGCCACACTCGAGGCCGACGGCATCACCGGCCTGCCGCCACGAAACGCGCTGGTCGTCAAGAACTGCGCGGGTGTCCAGATCGGCAACTGGAACTCCCAGACAAACATTCACAAGTTCCAGGTCGAGAAAGTGCGCGTCACCTTGGACAAGGCACTGGCTCGGCAGCTGGCGGCCAGCGTGCCGGCAGCTCCACAGGTTGAGAACGATGCAATGACGATGGCTCGTCATCTGGGCCTCTCCAGCCCCTGCGTAGTAGCTCGAGAGTTGATCTCTCGGCCGTTGCCGCTTGCGCCAGATAGTGTCGCAGCGGCGGTAGCCCCGGGAATTCACAACTGGTGGCACGCCACAGCCGTTCGGTGTCCAACGTGGCGGTCGCGCATGCAGATGGGCCCCACGCCGTGAGGCCCATCTGTGATACTGAGTCCGACCGGGCCGGTGGGCCGAGTTAAGTTGGTAGTTGCAGGCGAGCGTAATGGCGCTATATGAACTCAGCACCGCATTTTGTAGACGTACCGGATAGCCTGACGTCGTCCACTGTCGGACTGCCCAGCACGCCGCGTGGATGGCCGCCAATGCGACCGCCGGCTCCTATTCCGCGATGCGGTTACTCCTCCTCACTAGCTTAGTCGGCACTATCAGCGAGAGCAGCGCCAAGAGTACGGGTCGGCGGCGTTGAGCAATGTCGCGTACGCACCCCCGCCGTACTGGTTGGAGCAAGCAGCGTTGACGTTGATGCCGACCTGGTAGCCCCACGGCGCGCGACAGCGCCAGCTGTAAGCGTTGTGCGCGTCGGTGACCACCGCGGCCAGGCCCATGCCCGGGTTCTGGACGTTGCATGCTCGCTGCATGTCCACACCGCCGATGATTGCTGCGCTAGCTGGCGCCGCCGTGAGGATCGCCGCGGCAGCCATTCCTGTCAGGCCGACCGTCACAGCGGCCGTGCGCGACACCGCCTGGCGGTTGGCGGGACGCGGGTAAGGACCGGTGTTCTTCATGGGAACTCCTCCACTTCTCATGGCAGCTCATTGCTGCACGCCAACCGTGGCAGCGCGACTGACACATCTCCATCGCTCGCCGAGTGACAAGATTCGCCTGGATCCTCATCGAGGGACCGCGCAACAGAGTGGTTTTTCCAGGTTTGGCTGAAGCGACGAAAGTTTGGAGGATGATGACTAGATGTCCCAAGCAGAGCCCGGAAGGTCAGCCCGCCTTCGTGTCAACGGTGAGACAACGCTGGTGCTGCGGGAGGCGTTCCACAAGATTGAGGCGAACTACCGCAATGATCACTATGGTCTCTACGACTACGTTCGCGCCGTGATGAGCAAGATCGTGCCGCTGGATCACTTTTACATCGGCTTCTTCCACGGCGCAAACCGCGTCCGCTACCCCTACGGCTACGACAGCGGCGTGTACACCGACCCGGCTTCGCACACGTACGGGCCCCACGGCCAGGCCGCCTGGCTCATGAAGCACCGTCAGACTTACCGGATGCAGTACGATAAGGGGGCGGCCCTCAACGCTGGCGTCGCTTCTGGTGACACTAGCCGAGCCTCGGCCGATGCAGTTACCACCCCGCTGTTTCGTCGCGGTGGTGACGATAGGTCGGCAGTGTTCGGCATGATGTCTATGCAGAGCTACCAGTCGAGCACGTTCGACGACAACTCTGTGCGAGCCTTCGAGTGGCTGGCAGATCTGGTTGCTCGCGTGCTGACGAAGGAGTCGGACGACCTCGATGCGCTTCGTCGGTTACCCGCAGATGTTGACGGGGCTCCTCCGTTGGTTACAGCCGATCACATCGTCGAGTTCCTCTCCTCACGTGTGGCAGATGTACGACAACAGGCGCAAGACGCACTTGCCGCGCCTGATACAGGTTCGATGCGAGAGTCACTGCAACGCATCGTAAACGACTGCCAGCAGCTCCAATCGGATTTGGTTGAGTTGACACTCAACGTCGATAACGGGCCCGAGGAGCGATTCAGGTCGCTTACAGCCGCTGAGCAAGGCGTTGCGGTACTTCTCAGCAGCGACATTCGGAACGAGCAGATCGCGGGCGAACTCGGTATTAGCCTTCACACTGTCAAAACACACGTCCGCAATATCCTGGCAAAATACAAGATGAGCGGGCGCGGTGCCGTGGCCGAGGACGTCAGGAAGCATCTGGCGCGTTGATACTTCGGTTTCCAGTAGCGCAAGACCGAACGTGCCCGGTTTGACGGACACCCGAGGTCAGTGGCGTGTCTCTTCGGCGGGATGTCGTTCGTCATGGATGACTATGGGCGAGAAGAAGCCTCGACCTCGTCCTTCGTCCAACGCCGAGATCGTCGAGCTGTGCGGTTGTGATGGTCGGTCCACGGGCCAGGTCGCGGAGGATTTCGACCTGATTGAAACCGCCGTGCTTCGCCAGCGAACGTGGCAAGGAGACGGGCGGCTATGTCCATCGCGTTGCGGGTGGTCCTGGCGCGCAGCTCAGGGTTGACCAGCCTTGGGTCGGGCACGGCCACTGGCCGGCGAGTCCCGCACGATGTCAAGTCGCGCCCATCCAACGCCTTCTCGGCGTCCGGGTCGAGCAGCAGATCAGGCACGCAGATCTCCTTCTTGGTGGTCACCCCCGGCCGTCCGCGCTGCTTCCGGGCCGGTCACGTAGGGTGTCCGTCCGTGTGACTTTCGACGAAAATTTTGACATGCGTAACCCGGTCGCCACCAATCGGTTCGTATATGGGCGCGATCCCATTTGCAGTGATGAAACGTGTGCTACTGGCTCACCTCGGTGGTCTTGAAGGACTGAGTGGGCACCTCTGTGGCCGAGTTCATCAACCCGCACCGGCGTTGGTCGGAGCTGGAACGCATCGCCTCCGGCCGCGCCCCCCGCACCCGGCGCCGCGGACGAGGCACCGGTGTCGCGCAAACGCGAGGGCGACGCCGGACGCCTCGCCGACCTGCAGGACCTGCGTGGTGACGACGACGGCGGCTCCAGGATCCGGGTGCCGTATGCGGAGCTGCCCTGCCATTCCAACTTCAGCTTCCTCGACGGGCCAGCACCCCCGAACAGCTCGGGGAGGAAGCCGCCCGCCACGGCCTCGACGCCCTCACTCTGACCGACCATGACGGGATGTACAGCACGGTCCGATTTCGCCGAGGCCGCCCGCAAGCTAGGCATCCGTGCCGGCTATGGCGCCACGGTCACCCTCGATGTCACCGAACCCCAGAACGGCGTCCCCGACCCCGCCGGGGAGCACCTACTGGTCATCGCGTTCGCCCAGCTGTCCAGCGCGGCGAAGAACGGCGTGCCGCCGCCCACCAGGACCGGCGCGGTGGCCAGCACATACTCGTCAATCAGTCAGGCCCGCATGGCCGCTCCGGTCAGCGTCGAATCGACCGCATGGCGAAGGGGAACGTACAGGTCGGCGGAGCTCGATTTCGCGCAGGTATCGCGATGAAAAAACCAACCCCGCTAGATTTTTGCAGTATTTCCACGACGCAATACCGCACCTTACATGCACAGATTCGACAAGATGCGACTCGAAGAGTGTTTATTTCCATCCAAAAATCCTAGTTCACATCACAAAGCAATAAACTAATTCGCAGATTGGGTTAGCGCCGTTCATCCTGTCTGTCCAGCGTGTACACCGGAAGGACGGGAATCCGGGTCCGCAAACGGGGAGGCATGCGCATGAAGCTGCTCGGGTTCATCGCCGTCATCGGCGGCGCCGATCCGACGGACCCTCTCGAAAGTGACAACGCCGCCCGGCACTTCATGGTTGGGTTCCTCATCATCGCCGTGGCGACATGGGCGTTCGGCGCGTCCCTTCTCACGTTTCACAGCAGCTTTCACGGCACCTGGGTGACAGCCGCGCTGTTCGCCGCGCTTTTGGCCGGAATCGTCTTTTCCATCGACGTCCTGATCACCGTCTCGCCCCTCAAAGACGAAAGAGCTCGTTCACGCTTCAAGGTGCTGGCGATCCGAGCTGTCGTAGCTATTCAGCTGGTTGGTGGCGGTTGGTGGCCGATGAGGTCCGTCTGAGATGATCTTGTGGTGTCGGATCCTGCTTCGCTCGCAGCGCTGGTCGAGCAGTTGCTCGCGCGTGTGACCGAGTTGGAATCTACGCTGGCACAGCGGGATCTGGTGATCGCC
>NZ_JAYMZS010000032.1:0-25844 GCF_035828755.1 Amycolatopsis sp. H20-H5
GAGCTCCGGCCAGCGACCGCGCGGCCGGGCTCGGGGTGCCGCACCACTTGCTGCGCGGTCGCTGGCCGGAGCTCGCCGCGCGGGCCGGAACGGCGGACGTCGTGGTGTGCGGGAACGTCGTCTACAACGCGGCCGACCTCGCGCCGTTCGTGTCCGCGCTGACCGGTGCCGCCCGTCGCCGGGTGGTGGTCGAACTGGCCGCGCGTCATCCGCTGATCGAGCTCGCCCCTTTGTGGCAGCGGTTCCACGGCGTCACCCGCCCGGCAGGGCCCACTGCCGCCGACTTCCTCGCGGCCTTGGCGGAGCTGGGGATCCGGCCGCGGATCACCGAGTGGAGCCGACCGCCCGAGCCGGAGTACGCGACCTTCGCCGAACTCGTCGACGTCACCCGGAGGCGGCTGTGCCTGCCCGCGTCCCGGGCGGCCGAGGTCGAGACGGCGCTGCTGCGGCTGGAGGTCGACCCGGCGGTGCCGCCGGACCTCGGATCGTCGGGACGTGACCTGGTCACGGTGAGCTGGCCGGGAACCGGTTAGCCCCCGTCGCCCAGGGCCGGGCGGTCCGCCAGTGGCCCGCCAGGGCGGAGCAGTGCTTCCAGCCTCTTCAACGGCTCCGGGACCTCGCCTGCGGTGACCGCGAGGCCGCCGCCGTGCTCGTCGCGCTGAACTCGGTGTTCCAGGTGGTCATGTTCGGCGTGCTCGGCTGGTTCTACCTCGACCTGATGCCCGGCTGGCTCGGCCTCGACAGCCAGGACCTCGACTTCTCGCCGTGGGAGATCGCGTTCAGCGTGGTGGTCTTCCTCGGCGTCCCGCTGGCCGCGGGCTACCTGTCACGGCGCCTCGGCGAACGGGCCAAGGGCCGTGACTGGTACGAAAGCAGGATCCTGCCGAAGATCGGCCCGGTCGCGCTCTACGGGCTGCTGTTCACGATCGTGGTGCTGTTCGCGCTGCCGGGCGGCACCATCACCGCCCGGCCGCTGGACGTCGCCCGGATCGCCCTGCCCCTGCTGGCCTACTTCGCGATCATGTGGGCCGGTTCCTACGCGCTGGGCAAGGCGTCCGGCCTGTCCTACGAGCGGACGACGACGCTGGCGTTCACCGCCGCGGGCAACAACTTCGAGCTCGCCATCGCCGTGGCCATCGGTGTGTTCGGGGTGACGTCGGGACAGGCGCTGGCCGGGGTCGTCGGCCCGCTCATCGAGGTCCCGGTGCTGGTCGGCCTGGTCTACGTGAGCCTCTGGCTGCGCAAGCGCTGGGTCGAGGCCCCCGGCAGTCCCCTGAAGGCCACCTTCAGGGACTGATCGCCGACGCCGGTGCCGCGCGGCAACCGCCGGCCGCGGCGGCGTCCGGCTCGTCGAACAACCCGGAGCCGCCGCAGACCCCGGTGTCCGCCAGCCGCAGCTCGACCCGCCCGGCGGCCTCGTGGTCACCGGCGAGCCTCGCGGCGATGCTGCGCACCTGCTCGTAGCCGGTCATCGCGAGGAACGTCGGCGCGCGGCCGTAACTTTTCATCCCGGCCAGGTAGAAGTCCCGCTCCGGGTGCGCGAGTTCCCGGGCGCCGTGCGGGTAGACGGTGCCGCAGGAGTGCACGTTCGGGTCGACGAGCGGCGCGAGCGCCACCGGAGCCTGCAGGGTGGCGTCGAGTTCGAGGCGGATTTCCGACAGCCAGGACAGCTCCGGCCGGAAACCGCTGAGGGTGACGACCGAGTCGACGGCTTCGAGTCGTTGGCCTGCCGAGGAAACCAGGGCCAGCCGTCCGTCGGCGGCCCGCTCGACGACCTCGGTGCGGAAACCGGTGACTACCGTGATCACGCCCGAGCCCACCGCCTCACGCGCGCGCAGGCCGAGCGCGCCGCGGGCGGGCAGCTGGTCCGCGTCACCGCCGCCGAAGGTGTCGCCCACCGAACCGCGGCGCAGCACCCAGCTGATCCGTGTCTCCGGCGCGTCCTTCGCCAGGTCCGCCAACGCGATCAGCGCGGTGAGCGCGGAATGTCCGCTGCCCGCCACCACCACGTGCCCGCCCGCGTACCCCGAACGCACCCGCTCGTCGCCGAGATCGGGCACGCGGTAGGCGATCCGGTCGGCCGCCGCGCGCTCTCCGGCGGCCGGGAGTCCCTCGCCGCCCAGCGGATTGGGCGTCGACCAGGTGCCCGACGCGTCGATCACCGCGCGCGCCGCGAGCCGCTGTTCGACGCCGTCCGCGGTGCGCACGTGCACGGTGAACGGCTCGCCGTCCCGGCCGCTGTCGACCACCCGGTCCCGCCCGCGTCGGGCGACGCCGACGACCTCGGCGCCGAGCCGGACCCGCTCGCCGAGCGCCCGCGCGAGCGGCCACAGATAGCCCTCCGCCCACTCCCGGCCCGTCGGATACGTCTCGCCCGCGGGCCGCGCCCAGCCCGTCGGTGCCAGCAACCGTCCGCCTGCCGGGTCGACCAGCTCGGACCACGGGGAGAACAGCCGCACGTGATGCCACTGCGCCACCGCGGCTCCGGCCCGCGCCCCCTGCTCCAGGACGAGCGGCTCCAGGCCACGCTCCAGCAGCTGGGCCGCCGCCGCCAGCCCCACCGGCCCCGCTCCGATGACCACAACAGGCAACTCGGGCATGGTCCACGCACCTTTCATCGATACCATTCGATTAATGCTGCGGCGAATGTATCGATCCCAGTCGATTGACGCAACCATCGATGTTCACCGATACTGGGCGGCATGACCACCGTTGTCCCGAACCCGCAGCTCCTGCCGGAGCCCGAAGCCGCGTCGTACGCCGAGTGTTTCGCGTGCCTGGCCGAGCCGACCCGGGTCAAGCTGCTCCACGCGGTGGCGACCACGCCGCGCGGCCTCACGGTCGGCGCGCTGACCGAGATCCTCGGCATCAGCCAGTCCACCTGCTCACACCACGTGCGCAAACTCGCCGACGTCGGTTTCGTCCACCTCCGCAAGGCGGGCACCGCGACGCTCGTGACGATCAACCAGGCCTGCTGTAGCGGCCTTCCCCACGCCGCCGACGCCGTGATGGGCCTGCTCGCGCCCCGGCCGTGCTGCCCGGACGACCTTCCCGCCGACGTCACCGTGCGTGCCCTGCGGGGCGACGACTGGACCGCTGTCCGCCGCATCTACGCCGAGGGCGTCGCCACCGGCCTCGCGACCTTCGAAACCGAGGTGCCCGCCCTGGCGGCACTCGACGCGAAGTGGCTGCCGGGGCACCGCTGGGTCGCCGAGATCGACGGCGTGGTGGCGGGCTGGACCGCCGCGGCCCCGGCGTCGGCACGCGAGTGCTACTCCGGCGTCGCCGAGACCTCGGTCTACGTCGCCGACGGCCACCGAGGCCGTGGCCTCGGCAAAGCGTTGCTGCACAAGCAGGTCACCGAGGCGGATCGCGCCGGACTCTGGACCTTGCAGACCGCGATCTTCACCGAGAACCGCACCAGCGTCGCGCTGCACCACACCGCGGGCTACCGGACGATCGGGATCCGCGAACGCATAGCCCGCCGTGACGGCGTCTGGCACGACACCGTGTTCCTCGAGCGGCGCGGCATCCTCAGCTGAGGCCGGTCGGCCCGCTCACCGCGGCCACGGTGACGGCTTGTCCCTCAACTCGTCCTCGAAAATGGCGTCGACCCGCAGATTCGCCCGCCGCAGCAGCCGCACGGTGACCCGATCACGGCGGCAGCCGACAGCACGAGCAGGAAACCGACACTGATGGACGCCGAGTGCGACACGAGCGCCTCCCGATACTGGTGCGCGAGATACCCCAGAGCCATGCCCGCCGTCAGTGCGTCCAGGAGTGCGAGCAGTGCGGTTCGTGAGGCAGGCATAGGCACCGTCCAGCCGTGGCGCGACGCGTTGCGACGTCCTAGCAACTTAGACGAGCGCGGCGCGAAAACGGAGTCCGGTTACCTGTTTGGCCTACCAGACAGTACGAAACGACATCTGCTGTCACTCCCGCGAAGCGTCCTTCGCGCCGCCACGTCCGGCGGGGTGCGCCACCGTGACTGGCCGTGCCCGTGGCTGTGATAACTTGAAGCGAACCGGGATCTCTGTGCGAATGCAAACCCATGGGGATGGTCGTGAGGTCTCGGTACACCAGGGGCGGTAGCTCAGTTGGTTAGAGCAGGGGACTCATAATCCCTTGGCCGTCGGTTCGAGCCCGACCCGCCCCACCTCGAACAGTGCCTTTCAAGAGCACGTTTCGGACCGCCCCCGCTGGCGTAGCGGAGTGGGCTGTCAGTCAAGGCTTCGGCAACGGAGTCCGGAACGGCAAAAATAGTCCTATGTGGATGGATGAGTGGCCGTTTGACTCTGTCGTATACGGTTTGGGATTTCTTGTAGCGTCCGGTCGAGGGGGATCTCGTGACCATGGTCCTTGACTACCCGCTGTGCCGGGTGGCCACGTCACTGGTCTTTTCGAGCCCGTGTGCGATGTGGTCGCACCACCGGTCGCGGAGGACAAGCCCGACCCGTCCAAGTGCGAGGTCGGCGTCGACAAGTCGTCGAAACCCCCAGCAACAATGACGTATCCGGGCTCAGGCGGACTGGGTCTGCTTGATCTTCTTGAAGATGTGATGCGACGCGCCGGCGGCCTTCGCTGTCGCCGAACCGCGGAAGTAGATGGACCCGACCCTGGCCAGCATCGTCGCGACGTTCAGGAAGATGAAGGCGGCGCGGAAGGCGTCGATGGAGATGTCGTTCGCCGTCATCCAGGTGAACAGCTGACGGCCCCAGATGTCGGTGGATCCGTAGGAGAAGAAGATCTTCGCGCCGGTGATCAGCACCCAGCCGCCGACGTAGACCAGCCCGGCGCGGGAATAGACGCGGTGCGCGGAGACGTCGTACTCGAACTTCATCGGTGTCAGCGCCACGAAACCGAGTGCCGCGCCGACGAGCGCCGCGCCGATTTCAAACAGCAGTCCGTTGCCGGAGAAGGACATTCCCTCGAAGAAGAACGGGACGATGACCAGTCCGGTGACCAGCGGCCGGAACACCCGGAACGGCCCGATCTTGCGCCGGCCGATATCGCTTTCGATGGCTACGGCGAAGACGATCAGATTGAGCAGAAGAATGCCGATGGTCATCAAAGCCCCCAGATGTGGCGGAAACGTGGGGGCCAGCGTATTCAGCGGGCGTGGGGACTGTCGTCGAACCGAGGGTTGACTCCGGTCGCCGTTCGGTGCACGCGCGCGCCCGCTCAGGTGTCGCTGAAGGAAGCGAGTCCGTGCCGGTAGGCGTAGCGGACGGCCTGGGCCCGATCGCGCACCCGGGTCTTGGTGAACACCCGGTTGATATGCGTCTTGATGGTCGCCTCGCTGATGTGCAGCAACTCGATGATCTCGCCGTTGGACCGCCCGGCCGCGATCAGCCGCAGTACCTCGACCTCGCGCGGGGTCAGCCCGTCGGGCGCCTCGTCGGCGGCCGGTCCCGGCTGCTCGGCCGTCCGCCCGAGGTGCTCGCGGATCTGCGGCGAGATCAGTCCCTGGCCCCGCGCCGCCGCGGTGACCGCCTGGTGGATGTCCTTGCGGTCGGCGTCCTTGGTCAGGTAGCTCACCGCGCCGGCGCGGAAGGCCTCGGCGATCTCCTCGTCGTCGGCGTAGGTGGTCAGCACGACGATCTGGGTCTCCGGATGACGGGCCCGGATGCGTTTGATCGCCTCCACGCCGCTCAGCTGGGGCATCCGCAGGTCCATCAGCACGACGTCGAGCCGCTGGGCGTCGGCCAGCGCGACGATCTCCGCGCCGGTGGCGGCCACGCCCGCCACCTCGACGTCGGGCAGCAGGTCCATCAGCAGGGCCAGCCCGTCGCGCACCACCGGGTGGTCGTCGGCGATGGCCACCCGCAGCACCCTGTCGTCCGCCGTCTCGTTCGCTCCGGTCACAGCGGTATCCTGATGCACACGCGCCAGCGGTGCCCGTCGGGACCGGCGGTGGCCGTGCCGCCGACCACCGCCGCGCGTTCGACCAGCCCGGCGATGCCGTAGCCGGAGCCCACCACCGTGGGCGTCGAGGGCGCCGCGGCGGTGACGTTGGCGGTGACGTTGGTGGTTATGTCGTTGGTGACGGTCAGCGAGACCTCGCCGGGGGCGTAGGCCAGCGTCATCGGGACGGGACTCCCCGGCGCGTGCTTGCGGACGTTCGTCAGCGCCTCCTGCCCGGCCCGGTAGAGCGCCATCGTCACGTCCGTCGGAAGGGTGACCGGTTCGCCGGTGACCCGCAGCCCGGCCGGGTGGCCGTCCGAGTCGGTGTAGGCGCCCGCCAGGCTGCTGAGCAGGTCGTCGAGCGGGAGCACCTCCTCCCGCAGCGAGAGGATCGCCCGCCGCGTCTCGACCAGGCCCTCCCTGGTCAGCTCGTCGGCGCGCTTGAGGGCGTCGCGGATCCGGCCGGTGCCGGTCTGGTCCTGCACCAGCGCGTCGATCACCTTGAGCTGCACCGAGAGCGCCGCGAGCGCGTGGGCCTGGATGTCGTGCAGCTCCCTGGCGATGCGGGAGCGCTCGGCCAGCGTCGCCGCGCGCGCGTGTTCCTGGGCCGCGACCTGGACGTTCGACAGCAGCAGCTCCGCCTGCTCGGCCCGCTGCATGTACTGGAACCGGAAGCTGCCGAGGAGCACGCAGGCGATCAGCACCAGCGTGTTCGTCAGCAGGTTCGGCCAGGACGCCAGCGCGTGCCCCAGCACCGTCATGGCGAGCACGCCCACCAGGACGCCGAGCGCCTGCCGGTGCTGCAGGCGGGCTCCCGCGTCGATCAGCGCCAGCGCGGGGAACACGATCGCCACTCCGACGGGGCTCAACCCGGCCAGCAGCCCGCCGGGCAGCCCGAACAACAGCAGCGCGAGCACCTGGCCGCGGCGGTCGAGCCAGTCCGACGCGAGCCAGAGGAGCCAGCCCGCCGAGCACAACGTCAGCAGCACGGTCAGCGTCAGCGGCAGCCCGGACCAGCCGGGATGCGGCGTCGTCGTCCGGAGCACGTAGAAGACCAGCAGCACCAGCCCGGCGAGGCGAACCGCCCGCAGCGGCCACGAAAGGCCGCCGCGATAGGGGAACGACGACACGATCACCACGTCATCGTTGCACGCCTCGCACCGGCGGGCCGCCTTCGACGATCTCCAGCAGCCCGGTCACCGTGGCGAGGAGGGTCTCCACCACGAGTGCGGCCTCCGCCACGCTCAGGAAGGCGAGCTTGTGCTCGAAGAACCCGCGGACCCGGTCTTTCCCGGTGAGCAGCACCAGGTTGGCGTGTAGCACCCGGCCACCCGGCGCAGCTCCGGCAGGTCCCGGCCCGCGACCACGCAGCCGAGCAGGAAACTCCCGAGCCCGGCCACCTTGGCGAGCGCGTGCTGATAAGCCTTGCAGAGCAAGGAATTCGGCAGCAGACCGGCGGTGGGCCCGGCGCGGCCGTTTCGTCAGCTCCGGACCCAGTTCGAGCGGGTGCAGTTCGGCCTTGTCGCCGACGTCGGGCCACCGGATGTCCACATCGGACACCGCACTGAGTTCCTCGGCCACCGCTTGGATCCGCGCGTCGGCCTCGGGCGTACCGGCCCGTGCGTGCAGCCAGGCGTTGACGTCACAGGAGGTCGGCACCGGTTCGGCGGCGGCTGGGCAGGTCCCTGTCCTCCGGCGGGAGGTCGAGGATGTCCGGCTGGGCGAACGGAATACTCGGCAGTTCAGCGGCCGTGGTCAGCTGTCTCCTGCTCGTTCCGCACCGGCGGGTCACCGGTCACTCATGGTTCATCGCCGCCGCCCGGGGTGCCCGGACGGCTACTCCGACGCGGTGATTCGCGCTTGCTCGATCAGATTGAAAGGGAGGGCGCGCCTGTTTCGATTGTGAATTTCGGCCTGGGGTTTGTGGCGGGCGAGCACGGACTCGTGTCAGCCACAGTCCGCCGACACGTGCGTGTCCGTCCTGGAGAATCCCTACTTCTTCCACCTGTTGCGGCGGGACAACCGCGACCGCCTCGCCGCGCTCGACCAGGTGGTGTCGATGCCGACCGAAGACGGGGTTTCCTCTCCGAGGTTCTTGACGGTGTAGATCCGATCTATCCGCCCGCGGTCCAAGACGATTCCGGTTATTTCATCGTGTACGCCACTCCGGCGTCGCTGTACGAAATCGTTTCCCAGTCCCGCAGCCTGAGCGCCGGGCGCGGCTGGATCGGTACTTGCCCGTACC
Source organism: Amycolatopsis sp. H20-H5 (assembly GCF_035828755.1). Classification (NCBI taxonomy): domain Bacteria; kingdom Bacillati; phylum Actinomycetota; class Actinomycetes; order Pseudonocardiales; family Pseudonocardiaceae; genus Amycolatopsis; species Amycolatopsis sp. H20-H5. The sequence continues at coordinate 8,150 of NZ_JAYMZS010000032.1, forward strand.
TGTTCCTCGTCCATCTGATGACGCTCCATAACGAGGATCTGGTCCGGCGCTACGAATACCAGGTGCGTACCCTCATCGAGCACCTCAAGAAGGTGGGGCCGCTCGGTTCGGCCGACGACGTCGGTCGATGGCGACGCGGCCTGAAGGTCGACGAGACGTTCACGATGTTCCGGCACTTTCGTCTCAGCCGATTCCAGGAGGTGCACCGGCACCGCTACTTCAACGTCCTCAGATACGACACCGAACGGGCCTTCTACCACTCGATCGCGGAGGTTCGCGGAATCCGGCAGCGCGAACAGTACTGGTCAGAGGTCGTCGCCGACCTGGAAAGCGCGGTCGACGACCTCCGCGAGGCTGGGCGACGGCGGGCCGACGACCGGCGCAACAAACTGCTCGCCGCCGTGGCGGTGATCGGCGTCCTGCAGGTGGTGTTCCAGGTCCTCAACTACTTCTTCGAAAAGGGCCTGGCCAAGATCGAATGGGCCGTCGGGTCGACCGTCGTCACTCTCCTCGTGGTGGCCGTGATCGTCGGGCCCTGGTGGCGATCCGAAAAGTAAGCTGGACTACGCAGGTCCTTGTTCGCTGTCACCACCGATGCCAACTCGTTCGGCGTTGGTCTGGTGGAGCGGTCCCGCCCCCGGCCGTGACCTGGTGGGCCGAGCACAACCCCGATACGAAGCGCAGGACGAGCGCCACGCCGAGACCGGGGTGGGCCCAGTAGCCCGGCAGCGGGATCGACGTACCTACTGGGACGACGGGTCGTGATCAGGCGTGGCGACCGCTGCTGTGGCGGCCCGCTCGATCTCGGCGCGCTGGGTTTCCCAGAAGGCCGCGTCGCGCTGCTGGTTCACGTATTCCGCGGCGGTGCCGATCGAGCCGTCGAGCTGTTCACGCAGGATGTCGGCATGTCCGGCGTGCCTGCTGGTCTCGGTGAGCATGTGGACCAGAACGTTGAACAGCATCACGCGGGGACGTGGCCACCAGGGCACGTAGCCGGACGAGTCGACGGCGAGGGCGGTGATCGTCGCGTCCGAGTGCTCCCAGACGCGCTGGTAGCGGCCGACGATCTCCTCACGAGTCTCGTGTTCCGTCGCCCACAGGTCGGTGCCGCGCTTCCCGAGGTCGTCCCACCGGTGCGGGGGCTCGGGGAACGGCCGGTCGAAGACCTCGCCGAAGTACCGGGACTCCGACACCGACAGGTGCTTGACCAGGCCGAGAAGGTTGGTTCCTGTCGAGGTCAGCGGACGGCGGATGTCGTACTCGCCGAGCCCGTCGAGCTTCCAGACCAGCACCTCGCGAATCTCTCGCAGATCGCTGTGCAGGTACTCTTTCGCGAACTCATCGATCATGGGCACGAGCCTGCCATACCCCGAAACAAGCCCAGGTGCCAACTGTGTACGGTCCCGGATCTCGTTTGGTGTCAAGGGAATCAGCCCGGCTGACGCGCGTTTCGTGTCGAACCCGGACCATCTGCCTATCGGCCGTCCTAGCTGCTACAGGGCGTTGTGGCGCAGGAATCGCGGCGACAAGGCCTCGGCAACCCCGGCGAGGTACTCGACGATGGCCTCGGTCTCGGCCTCGACGAGTCCCGCGCGCCAGGCGAAGACCACTTGCACGAAGCCGCCGATGCCCAGCAATACGTTGGTGCGGAACTCGTTCTCGTCGATCTGCGGACGCAGATACGGGCGGGCGAGCGTGATGAGCAGGTCGGTCGCGAGTTGGATGACGTCGTGACGCCGCTGTTCGAGCACGGCGCTGCCGGTGTGGTCGCCGAAGAGGATCTGGGCCTGCTCCGGTTCGTCCGCGATGTGGTGGACCACCGCGGTGAGCGCGGCGCGGAGCTGCTCGAGAGGCGGGCGTTCGGACAGCGCGTGGATCGTGGTGAGGAGCATCGCGAAGGTCTCGTCCCGCACCTGGTCCCACACCGTGCCCAGTAGCGCGTCCCGGTCGGTGAAGTTCTCGTAGAAGTACCGGTCGGTCAGACCCGCGCGAGCACACACGCCGCGCATGGTGACCGCGGTCCAGCTCTGGTCGCGCCAGAGCTGCAGGGCCGCGTCTATCAGGGAGCCACGGCGTTCGGCGCTGCGCTGTTCGGCGGTTTTGCCGCCATATCTGCGTGCGGTGGCGCGGGTCGACTTCACCCGGCCATCTTGACAGCGCATGCCCTCAGATTGCAATCTGAGGGCATGCGCCTTCACAAAGCGGTGAGGCGGGCAGGCTCGCTGCGAAGCCAGGTTGCCGCCGCGGTCACGTTCGCCACCGTCCGGCCGCTGGCCGGGGTTCTCCCGGCGAATCGGGCCGGAGTCGTGGTGTCTCGCCGCGTGGTGGCGATCAGCCTGGCGATCTTCGGCCCTCCCCTGCGGGGAAGTCGCGTCGAGCGTGTCGATCAGCTGGTCTCGCCGGACTTGCGGGTGCGGGGGGAGTGGGTACGAGGGCCGTCGGGCACGACGGACGACGACGCGGTGATCCTCTACCTGCACGGAAGCGGCTATGCGATCTGCTCGTCGCGCACCCATCGCGGCCTCACCACCCGGTTGTCCGCCCTGACCGGCCTGCCGGTCTTCAGCTGCGACTACCGGCTGGCCCCCTCCCATCGATTCCCGTGTGCCGCTGACGACGTACGGGCCGCGTACGAATGGTTGCTGAGTGAAGGCCGTGATCCGGCCCGGATCGTGGTGGCCGGTGATTCCGCCGGAGGTCATCTGGCCGTCGACCTCATCTCGCGGCTGCTCCAGGAGGGGTGGGTCGCCCCGGCGGCTTTGGTGCTGTTCTCCCCCCTGCTGGATCTCAGCCTGGCCGGGGCGGCGCTGCGTGAACGGGTACGTCCGGACCCGATGATCTCCGCCGCACGGGCCGCCCGGCTCGTCGGGCTGTACGTCGGGGACCACGATCCGTCGACCCCGCGGCTGCGGCTGCACATCGACGGACGGAGTGGCTTCCCGCCGACGCTGATCCAGGCGGGCGGCCGGGAGATGCTCGCCGCGGACGCCGTCGAGCTGTCCCGGCGGCTGGGTGCGCTGCCCGGCGCGGTCTGCGCGCTGGAGATCTGGCCCGGTCAGATGCACGTGTTCCAAGCGCTGCCCCGGATAGTCCCCGAGGCCAAGCGGGCGCTGGCGCGGGCCGGCGATTTCGTAGTGCGACAGCTGGACATAGCCGACCGTGACGGTCGTGCCGAGCTTGTGAAGGAGGCCTGATGGCACAGCGACGAACTCACCGGTCCCACGCGGTGGTGACCGGAGCCGGCAGCGGGATCGGTCGCGCGTTCGCCGAGGAACTGGCACGCCGGGGCGGGCGCGTGGTCTGCGCCGACCTCGACCTGGCCGGTGCGAAGGAGACCGTACGACGCATCGAAGCCGCGAACGGCGAGGCGCTGGCAACGCGGTGCGACGTCGTGCGTGAGCAGGATGTGCGTGAACTGGCCGAGACCGCGGCGGACTGGTTCGGCCACGCGCCGACCCTCGTCATCAACAACGCGGGTATCGGCGCGGGCGGCGAGGTCGTCGGCGAGAGCACGCTGGAGGACTGGCGACGCACGCTGGACGTCAACCTCTGGGGGGTCATCCACGGTTGCCACGTGTTCCTCCCGGCTCTGCGCGACGCCGGGCGTGGTGGCGTCATCAACGTCGCCTCGGCGGCTGCTTTCACGGCCGCACCGAGGATGTCCGCGTACAACGTCAGCAAGGCGGGTGTCCTGAGCCTGTCGGAGACGCTCGCGGCCGAGCTGTCCGGCACGGGAATCGGCGTGACGGTCCTGTGTCCGACGTTCGTCAAAACCAATATCTTCCACGGCGAACTGATCGAGTCCGCGGCGGCGGGACTCGCCCAGCGGATCGCCGGTGTCATCGGGTTTTCACCGGAGCGCGTGGCACGCACGACCCTCGACGCCCACGACCGCGGCCGCCTTTACGTCGTGCCACAGCCCGACGCTCGCTTGTTGTGGCTCGGCAAGAGGCTCCTGCCGCTGCCTTACGCCCGCGCGGCCGGTCTGATCGGCAGGTTCGCCCCCGGAGCCCGAAAGGAGCAGGCATGAGTTCACACTTCGACGAAATGCTGCGGACCATCAAGGACAAGCAGTGGTCGCTGGCCGACATCGACTGGGATTCCCCTGGCGCCGAGACGGTGACGGATGAACTGCGCGCCAAGATGACGCCGTTCATGGCGGACCTGGTGTGGATCGAGCACGTGGGCGCCCGCGGGTTCGCCTCGCTCGCGAAAAAGGCGCCGACACCGGTGATCGAGGAGATCTACCGGTATTTCCACGCCGAAGAGCAGAAGCACGCCAACGCTGAGCTGGCCCTGATGAAGCGCTGGGGGATGCTCGACGAAAACGACGACATGCCCGAGCCGAACATCAACGTCAAGCTGGCGATCAAGGTGCTCGACCGCTACGGCGACTCGCTCCCGCTGACCGGTCTCGCGACGCTGATCCCGCTACTGGAGTGCGCGCTGGACGGCGCACTGGTGAAGTTCCTGCTGGACGAGGTGCAGGACCCGGTCTGCCACGAAGTGTTCCGCCACATCAACTCCGACGAAGCCCGGCACATCACCGTCGACTTCCAGGTGCTGGAACTCATCGGCGCCGGACCGAAACACCGGCTGCTCATCGAAACCATCGGGAACCTCAAGCCCCAGGTGGTCCTCGGCCTGATCGTGGTGTTCGTGCCGCTGATCAACAAGATGCGCGACAACATCGTGGCACTCGGCTTGCCGGAGAAGAAGCTCTACAACGCGGTCAAACGGTTCGCCACCATCGGCGGGCGCGGCGAGCACACCCGCCGGATCCCCGCCTACCACGTGCTCAAGGCCCAGGCCGCCATGATCGTCGACCGGTCCCATCCCTACCACCGGCTGCTGGCGGACCCGATGGTGAAGCTCACCAGCCTCATCCCCGCCAGGCTCCTGTCCAAGCCGCAGTCCTGGGTCGACGAGATCACCCACCGGCCGGTGGCCGAATGAGCCTCGCCGATTTCCGGGGCGAAACCCTGGGCCACCAACGCTGGCGGGGGCGTGACTTCAGCGGCCAGCGGGTGGCCGTCATCGCGTCCGCGCGGGAAACCGTCGACATCGTGCCGGAGCTGGTTCGCACCGCGCTGTTCGTCAAGGTGTTCCAGGACCGGCCGGGATGGGTGCTCCCGCGTCCTGTTCCGGCGCTGGGGCCACTACGGCAGGTGGCCGCGCGGCTGCATCTGCGGCTCGGCGTCAGTGATGACTGGACCCGCCGGCTGCTGACCCCGCATCCGCGCTTCGGTTCACCGCATTTCATGGTCAGCGAAGACTTCTACGCCGCGCTGGAACGCCCGGACTGCAAGCTCATCGCCTGGCCCATCTACGCGATCACTCCCGACGGAGTGCGCACCGCCGAAGGAATCGAACACCGGGTGGACTGCATCGTCCATGGCGAGACGGTGCCGCTCGGCCACGACACCGCAGTCACCACGAAACCAGCCCGGCAGGAGCGGACCGCGTGAGCAGTCAACGAAACGACGAGCCGGTGCACCGGCACCGGATGAATCCCTTGCCCGACAACGAGGTCGTCATCATCGGCGGCGGATTCTCCGGCATCGGCGCGGCCATCCTGCTGGAGAAGGCGGGGTTCTCCGACTACCTGATAGTCGAAGAGGGCGACGGCATCGGCGGCGCCTGGCACTGGAACACCTATCCCGGTGTCGCGGTCGACATCCCGTCGTTCAGCTACCAGTTCTCCTTCGAACAGGTCGCGGGCTGGTCCCGGATCTACGCGCCGGGACGCGAACTCAAGGCCTACGCCGAGTATTGCGTCGACAAGTACGACGTGCGGCGGCGCACCCGGCTCGGCACCCGCATCACCGCCGCCATCTTTGACGACGAAGCACACCTGTGGCGGCTGGAGACGTCCCACGGCGACACGATCACCGCCCGGTTCGTCATCGGCGCGACCGGCGTGCTCACCCAACCGAAGGCGCCCGACATCGAGGGCCTCGCGGAGTTCACCGGCACCGTGATGCACACCGCGCGCTGGGACGACAGGGTCGACCTGCGTGGCCGCCGGGTCGCCATCGTCGGCACCGGTGCCTCCGCGGTCCAGGTGATTCCCTCGATCGCGCCGCTGGTGGAGCAGTTGACCGTTTTCCAGCGAACCCCGATCTGGTGCTTGCCGAAGCCGGACATGGCCCTTCCCAGGACGGCGGCACTGGCACTGCGGCGACTCCCCGGCGCGAAGACGCTCTCCCGCCTGGTCAGCCAGGCGTTCGTCGAGCTGACCTTCCCCCTCGCCGCGCATTTCCACGGCCTGCTCCCGGTCGCGGGAACCGGTGAACGGATCGGACGAGCTCACCTGCGAAGGACCGTCAAAGACCCGGCGCTGCGTGACAAACTCACGCCGCGCTACGCGCTCGGCTGTAAACGTCCGAGCTTCTCCAACGAATATCTGACCACCTTCAACCGGGCCAACGTGGCGCTGGAGACGACATCGATCAAAGCCGTCACGGCCGCCGGGCTGCGCACCACCGACGGCGTCGACCACGACGCGGACGTGCTGATCCTCGCGACCGGCTTCAAGGTCTTCGAAAAAGGCAACATGCCCGCCTTCACCGTGCGCGGAGCGGGCGGCGTGGACCTCGAGCAATTCTGGCAGGAGAACCGGTACCAGGCCTACCAGGGAGTCAGTGTTCCCGGTTTCCCCAACTTCTTCACGATTCTCGGCCCGTACGGCTATAACGGCTCCTCCTACTTCAACCTCATCGAGACGCAGACCGCTCATCTCATCCGGTGTCTCAAACACGCCCGCGAAGCCGGCGCCACCCGGATCGAGGTCACCCGGGAAGCCAACGACCGCTACTTCCGGCACATGCTGGGCAGGCGCAAGCACCAGGTGTTCTTCCAGGACAGTTGCGCGAACGCGAACAGCTACTACTTCGACGAAAACGGGGATGTGCCGTTCCGTGCGTCCCCGACACTGGAAACGATGTGGACCAGTTCCCGTTTCGACCTCGGCCATTACACGTTCGAACAGATCCGCGGGCGGGCGGGTGGTACGGCCGTCGCAAAACCACAGCGCGAGCGCATCGCATCGGCGGGGGATGAGACGGGGATCGGGGAGGTCCGGTCGAAGCGAGCCAAAATTGTCGCTGACCGGCCGAGGTGAAACGTCACGACAGATCGATGTCCGGTGAGGTGACGCGATGACGGCAAGATACGAAGCTGTTCTCCCGACTACCTTGATGAATATTCTCGTCGATTTGGACGATGGTGATTGTCGCTGATTCTGCCGGTCGGGACGAGACTCTGTTTCGGGGCCGGTTGGCGCGATCCCCCAGTAGGTGTGGTCTCTCACCGGGGGCTTCAAAGCCGTGGTCCACCGGTGACGGTGAGGAAACCGTCGCCGGTGGACACCGCGGCAACGACCTCGTTCTCGCGCGAGGGGTTGTGCCGACCCTCGCCGCGAGTATCGCGGCGGTCTCGTTTGCCGCTCGCTGGCCTCGCGTTGTCCGTTGCTGAACTTGGGTCGGCCTAACGTCGACGAGGACTCCATTTCGCCGTCAACGCGGAGGAACCATGACCGCAGACGATCCCGGCCCCCGGTTCGCGAACACCGCTGCGCCGGAAGGCGTGCGGTGCTCCGACGTCGAGCGTGAACGCACCGCCCACGCACTGCTCAAGGCCGCGGGCGAAGGCAGGCTTTCGCTGGCCGAGGTCGATGAGCGGACCGCCACGACCTACGCCGCCCAGTACCGGCACGAGCTCGGCGCGGTCGTCGCTGACCTGCCGCGAGCCGAGGCGCCTGCCGCCGGCTGGCGTCCGGTGCTCGCCGTGGCCGGTAGGCAGCTCGCCATGGACCTGATGACTCTCACGGGCCGTCACGGTGCGGCGTCGAATCCCCGCCGGAAAGCGGTCCTGATTGTGTTGATGGTGCTCGTGTTTGTCGCCATGGGGATACTCGCGGCACACGGATTCATCGACGGAGGCCCTGAACACCACGCGGTCGGCCACGACTGACGTCTCAACCTGGCTGCTTTGCTGTGTGCACGGCCGTGATCGCCGCCGTCTCGGTCTCCGCCCGTTCCCGCGAATCCGTCGCCGGGTCCCTGCCGCCGGTGAGCGGATACCTCGACGACGGCCTGCCGCTGACAGGCTCGGCCCGTATGGGCGTTTTCACCGCGTTCGAGCCTGGACGCAGTGGCCTGACGCGAGGTGTCAAGCTGACTTCCTCAACGTCCTCACAGCGCCAACCCTGCACCATGCGGGGAGTTCATCCAACGAGGGTGGGCGGATCGCTACAAGTCAGGGGCTGTGCAGGTGCCGTTCGCTCTCCTCGATATCCCCACCACGCGACGTCGGCGGGCGGCTGATCGATGTCGAGGACCCGTGTCTATCGCCATGGTGTGCTGGCGGCCGAAGGCTTTCCGGTGGCTGATGTGTCTGACTACCTCGCCGAGCCGGGCGCGACGGTGTGGCTCGATTTCTGTGGGCCGACGGAGAATGACCTCGCGGCAATCAGTGAGGAGCTCGGCCTGCATGCGCTGGCGGTCGAGGACGCAGTCCACGAGCATCAACGCGCGAAGCTCGACCGGTATGAGTCGCACGCGTTTCTGACCGCGTACTCGGCCACGCTGGACGAGGACGCCGGAAGTCTGCTCGTCTCCGAACTGTCGGCGTTCGTCACTGCTCGCGCCTTGGTCACCGTTCGTAAGGACGAGAACTTCGATATCGCCGCGGTGGTCGCTCGCTGGGACTCGGCGGCGGACCTGGCCAAGAACGGTGTCGGCTTCCTGCTGCACGGATTGCTCGACTACATCGTCGACGGTCACTTCGAGGTTGTGCAGTCCCTGGATGGGCAGATCGAGGCTCTTGAAGACCTCGTATTCGATGAAAGCCCGCATTACGCCGATATGCAGCGGCGGTCGTTCGCCTTGCGCAAGAGCCTGGTGCAGATACGGCGGGTCGTGCTCCCGATGCGCGAAGTCGTCAACTCGATCATGCGCCGCGATCTGCACCTGGTTGACGATGAGATGCAGCCTTACTTCCAGGACGTCTATGATCATGTGTTGCGTGCTTCCGAGTGGACGGAGTCGTTGCGGGACTTGGTCACCACGATCCGGGAGACACAGCTCAACATTCAGGGTAACCATCTCAACACCATCATGAAGAAGGTCACCAGCTGGGCGGCGATCATCGCCATTCCCACCGCGGTCACGGGGTTCTACGGCCAGAACGTGCCCTATCCCGGATTTCAGACAGTCGCCGGATTCTGGACGTCCACGCTCGTGATCATCGTCTTGTCCGGCGCCCTGTACCTCAGCTTCAAGAAACGTGATTGGCTCTGACCATGGCCCCGAAGAACCGGTCGTCCCGGACTTCTCGGTGTCGATGAGGCCGCTGACGCTGCCTTCCTGGTAGTCGACCGTGGCGTCGAGTCCGGTGACGGTGCGGCACGCCGGTCAGCGTGGCCATGCCAGCGTCGGTGACCGAAGAGTCGGCGGTGACCTGCACCTGGCCGCTCCGTGGGTCCACCCGCCACGTGGTGCGGCGAGGCGGGCGGACCGGCCCGGTTCGGCGGTAACCGCTTTCAGTTCGAAGGCCCGGTAGCCGACGAGTTTCGGTGTCGCACCGGCCGCGCGAACCTGGTCCGCGGCAGACCGTGTGTGGTGCTTCGTCGATAGCGGGCAGAAGGCGGGGTCATCTCCGTCTCTGATGAATGGGACGATGCCACTCCGGCGTAGGCGGTTGTGCGCGCGCTTCGCAGCTTAGGGATCTAGAGGCTGCATTTCCACCCACGAAAGTTGTGAACTGCCTGATCGCACATCTCGACGATCGAGGTGTCCCGGCAGGAATCGCCAGACGCGCGCGCGGGACTCGAGGCCGGGAAAGATGGTTGTCGCGCTGCGTCCGTCCAGCGCGAGAGGGCGGTACGCCATCCGAAATTCGATCGCGTGCCGGGGGATCCGTCGAAATGGCGATTTGTGCCGGTTTGCGTGGTTCCATGAGGGTGCCTATCTTTCCCTCCTTTCGAAGGTGTTCGGCTTGGCTTGGCCCTGCGACTCTGTTATTTCCTGCATGAGCGGAAGCGCTCATTGAAATCAGGTCCACCGATTTCGGCCGGCTAATCGCCGCCTCGCTGTGGCGAATTTGACCTGCCTGGAAAGGAAAATGATGCGGAGAATCCTGCTTGCCGCGCTGGGTGCGTGCACGGTCCTGTTCGCGGTTGCCGCGCCTGCCGCGGCAGCCCCACCTCCCGCAGCGTCGCAGCCGTCCATTATCGGCGGTGGCGACGCCACCGAGACGTACTCGTTCATGGTGTCGCTGGACAACGGCTGCGGTGGCAGCCTGGTCTCGCCGCAGTGGATCGTCACCGCTCACCACTGTGGTGACGCGTCACAGGGGAGGGTCGGGTCGACCGACATCAACTCCGGCGGCGAGCTCGGCGACATCGACAACGTGATCACCAAGCCGGGTACCGATCTGACCATGATGCACCTGTCCCAGCCTGTCAACGCGGCACCGGTCCCGATGGCGCAGGACAACCCGGCGGCGGGAACGAGCGCTCGGCTGCTCGGCTGGGGCTGTTTGAGCTGGCCGAGTTGCCAGACCCCGTCGACCCTGCAGGAAATTGACCTGACCGTGCTCGACAGTGGTGCGTGCGCCGAGGGTGGCGGGGGAGCGGGCGACGTCTGTATCTCGGGCGATCAGGCACATTCCGCGTGCCATGGTGACTCGGGCGGACCGGCCGTCGTCGGGTCGCCCGGCAACTGGACGCTGGTCGGGGAGACCCACGGGCCGGGTGACAACCAGGGCGAATGCGCCACCAGCACGCTCTACACCGGTATCGCCCAGCACCTGTCGTGGATCAACCAGCAGATCGGCGGCGGTTTTCTCGCCACGGCGCCCATTCGGTGAGTGACCGTCATGCACCGTGTTCTTCAGGAGAGGTGTCATCAGATGATTCAGCATCGCATCGGCCGTTTCGCCGTCGCGCTCACGGCCGTGCTCCTTCCGCTGGCCGGTGTCCAGGTCGTCGCGGCGACCACCGCCAGTGCCGCACCGAATGTCGTGAACCTGCAGTACGACTCCACCGACGCGCCCGACTACCTGTCCGAAGCCGACCAGGCCGCGGCCAACTGGAACGGGGCGGTGAGCAATGTCCACCTGGACTCCGGCGGCGGCGCAACCATCGTCATCCATGAGGTGACCGGTGGTGGTTCCTACACCCAGACCGACGGCCACGGCAGCGGTGACATCTACATCGACACTGCCCAGGTCGCCGAGGGCAACGACCCGACCCGGATCCTGGCTCACGAAATGGGTCACAACCTCGGCCTGCCGGATCACTACACCGGCCCCTGCACGGAGATCATGTCCGGCCACGGCCCGGGACCGTCGTGCAAGAACGCGATGCCCGACGCTCAGGAGAGCGCCCAGGTCGACCAGAATTTCGCCAACGGCTTCGCTACATCCTCGACGCTCGTCTCGCGCGTCTACCGGTGACTTCCTGACAGCTCCGAGCTGTTTAATCGTTCCAGCGCCGACGCCCACGTGACAACAACTCGCCACTGCCTCGTGGGCGTCGGCGAGGCGAGCAGCAGAAGCCTGAGCGCTCCTACCCACGCCGCGATTCTCATCAGTCGAGTGTAGTTCTCGAGACGTCATGTGCCGGCGGTCGGTTATCGCGTTCCCCTCAGCGTTTTCACAGCGTTCGTTTACTAGGGTTTGACAATGACAACGATGCTGTTCATCGTCGTGGTGGTACTGACACTCGCACTCGTGGTGTTTCTGGCTTGGGCTTTCGGGAACGACAGCGCGGTACCGCCACGAGTCTCAGAACGCGTCTGAGAACTGACGTAGTAGTCGCCGCTCGAAGCCTCGGGCGCCTGTCCTTCAAAGCCGCCCACCCTCCACAAAGGACGAAAAGTCTACCCATTCGCCCGTTTCATACCGCCACGACCGTTTCATGTGTGCCCCTGAAGGCCACCATGACGGCGTTAAACGCCGTGAAGGCTCCCATCAGGGCACACGGCAAAGCCTGGGGTAGCGACCGAAGGGGACTTTCCCTCGACTCAACCTTGCAAAAGTCCCCTTCACCAGAACAGACCGGGTGAAAGTCCCCGTCAGTCACGAGGCCCCAGGCGCCAAACTGGACGACATGACATCAGTTTCCGGACGCCTTCTCAGATTCGCCACCGCAAACGCACATCGGTGATGACCTGAACGGTGGTATTCCCTGAGTTAATGCCCAGTGTGTAAATAGCATGATTTCGCTACGTTCACACTGTGACCGCAGGTTCCCCGATCCTTGTCGTCGTGCTTTCTTGCGCGCTGATCATTGTCGCGGTGATCGTCAGCCGGGCGTCGCTGGCCTCGGCCATGCTGCGAGCCAACGCCAAGCCGATCCCGTGGCCGCTGGACGCGCCGCGTTGCCCCCCCCCCCGGGACGCGGTGCGCCGCGTCGGGACGCACCTTGCCCATGTGGGTCAGTTGCCGAGTGTCCCGATGTTGTCGCTGGCGTTCGCGACGCCATACCCGTCCGCGGTGGCTTCCTTGACTACCTTGCCGTCGACCTCGATCGCCACCTTGATGGTGCCTTTCCCGCTGCCCTGCGCCAGGATGCTCACGACCTGGAATGCGTCGCCCGCAGGCAGTTCGATCGTCTTCTCCCAGGGCAGTTTCACGTTGGACGCCTGGCTCGACGTGGTCATGCCGTCGGTCGTGTAGGTGATACTGGCGGCCTTGCCCGTGCCAGTGACCTTGTAGACCACGGTGTGCTTTGTCGCGGCGGCGGCGTCGGCACTGACCGGTGCGTTCGAAGCTGCGGCCTGCGACTGGGAGGCAGGCGAGGTCGGTAGCGAGTTCGCGGTGTCGACCACCGCTTTGCTGACGGCCACCGCCCAGATGACGCAGACGACAAGGCCGATCGCCGACAGTACGATTCCGGTGATCGCCAGGCCGCCGTTGTTCGCCGCACCGCGGCGGACGCGGGCGTGGCCCACCAGCGACAGGATCAAGCCGACAATGACCAGCGGCCACGCGATGATCCCGATGATCGGGATCGGCGAGAAGATCAGCCCGATGAGGCCGAGGACAAACCCCGCTGTGCCGAGGCCGTTACTCGGCGCCACCGGGCCAGGGGAGGGCTGTGGCTGATAAGGATATGGGGCGGTCACGGGGAATCCCTTCGCGTGGCGGTTGCGTTGTGTGGTCGGTTCGCCAGCGCCGGGTGTTACAGGCTGTCACTCGTTCTGGGGGTTTTTGACCTTGGTTCGCCGTCCGTGAAGCTCAGTAGTCGCCGAGTTCCTTGCGCAGCCGCGCGAGTGCACGGTGCTGGGCGACGCGCACGGCGCCGGGGGTGGAGCCGACAGCGTCGGCGGTTTCTTCGGCGGACAGGCCGACCACGACTCGCAGCACGACGATGTCCCGTTGTTTGTCGGGCAGCACCCGGAGCAGCTGGGACATGCGCTCGTTCAACTCGCCCTGCAGGGCGCGCTGCTCGGGACCGACGTCACCCTCGATCTCATCGGGGACCTCGGCGACCGGTTCGGCGCGATTACGGGCCGCGGCGCGATGCGCGTCGGCGACCTTGTGCTGGGCGATGCCGTAGACGAAGGCCAGGAACGGGCGGCCTTGATCACGGTACGAGGGCAATGCCGTGAGCACCGCGAGACACACCTCCTGCGCGACGTCGTCCGCTGACGCGTACGTACGTTCGTAGGTGCCCACCCGGCCGCGGCAGTACCGGATCACCAGCGGGCGGATCGCCGCGAGCAGGTGCTCGGTCGCGCGGTCGTCGCCGCCCATGGCCGGGCCGACCGAACCGGTGACGGCCTCCTCCACCGCGTGCACGCGGTGGAAGCGGGCGGGTACGGCGGGTTCGCCGCTGTCGGCGGGCTCCCGCACCGTGGCGCGGCTCTTGATCCGGCGGAGGGTGCCTTCGACGTCCACGGTGGCGCGCAGGGAATCGGTGAACACGGTGTCGGCGGCGGTCATCACGTCACCGAACTCCTCGTCGCTCATGGTCCGCACTTCTCTCGTCTGTTCTTCTGGCCACTGGTCGAAGACCTGCCGCAGCCGCTCTCGCGCTTGTCGCAGCGTGGATTCGACGGCCGGTATCCCGAGCGCCTCGGCGATCTCGCCAGGTGCGAAGCCGTCGAGTGACCAGGCCATCACGGTTCGCTGCGAGGGCGGCAGCTGGTCCAGCGCGCTCACCACGAAGGACGTCTTCTCGAACAGCGCTGCCGTTTCGTCGGCCTGCGGCTCGTCGGCGCCGGTCCATTCGCTCCTGGCCGCCAGCCGCACCCACGCGCGCGGACGGTCCAGCGAGGGCCAGGATTCGAACGCGCCCAGCATCGCCTCGACCGCCGCGTCTCCGGCGGCTTCGAGCCCGGAGCCGGTCTTGCAGCCGAACCCGACCAGCACCGGGAAGTCGGCACGGAAGAACTCGTCGAAGTCCTCGTGACCACTCACCCCGCACCACCGTTCCCCGTCGCCGCCCGCAGCACTCACAGGTGTAGGTGCGGTGAGCGGGCCGCCACGTGCAACGATTTGGTCAAGGCTTGGCCGCGGCGAGCAAGACACCCGGGCGTCAACGTGTCGTAAATGACTACGGCGGGTAAGAACCCACTGGTAGGGTGTCAGAAGCGTCAGGTTCGGCCGTACCTCGGGGAGAGGTGGGGCCGGTGCCGGGCACAGGGCAGCACCAGACAAGACGTGGCAGGCCGGGAACATCTCCGGCCGGTGGCACGTTGAAACCCCGGCGTCCGATCGCGGTGCACACCACGCGCTGCGGACGCCCCGCCCGGATCCGGGCACCACAGCCGCAAATCGACCACTACACGTCGTTTCCGTGCGCAGCGGAACGACGCCCAGGGAAGGAGGTGACCAGATATGAACCGGATCACGACCGAGTGGCCGGAGAGCGCGGCTTGCCGGGACGAAGACCCCGAGCTGTTCTTCCCGGTCTCCGATGTCGGCCCAGGCGCCCGCCAGGTCGAGCAGGCACGTGCCGTGTGCGCGCGCTGCCCCGTACAGGCCCAGTGCTTGAGGCACGCGCTCGACAGCGGGCTGGACCACGGCGTTTTCGGTGGAACCACCGAGCGCGAGCGCCGAACGTTGGCCCGCAGGACACCGCAGCGAGCTCCGGCCGTCTGACCAGCAGAGTCAGTCACCGGGGCGGTCGCGCCGCCTCCCCGGCGATCAGCGGGGGAGGCGGCGCGACGCGGTTTCCGCAACCTTTTCCGGCTTCCGCCCGTAGTTCCCGGTGCGAGGGCACCAGTCCTTGGGAAAGTGACCGGCCGGGGGACGCGATGCACCTGAGAACACGCTCTTCGCTGGCGATGATCGGCTTGCTCGCGCTCGCCGCCGCCTGCGCCCCCGCCGGAGGGGTGAGCGCCCCCGCCACTTCCAGCCACAGCGCCCCCGCGTTCGTCGTCGCGCCGGGCACCACAGCGACCACCACAGCGACTACCACAGCGACCACCAAGGCACCCCAGCCACGCCCGCCCTGTTCCGGGGAGACCGCCGCCTGCGTCAGCCTGTCCGCGGAGCTGGCCTGGCTCATGAAGGACGGCCAGGTCGTCTTCGGTCCGGTGCCGGTCAAGTCGGGCAAGCCCGAGAGCCCCACTCCGCAGGGCACGTTCCGGGTCCAGTGGAAAGACCAGGAGCACTTCAGCAGCGAGTTCGCGCAGCTGCCGATGCCCAACTCGGTGTTCTTCGCGGGCGGTGGCATCGCGTTCCACGGCGGCAGTCTCGACGCCGGGTCGCACGGGTGCGTGCACCTGTCCGACGCCGACTCGCTCAGGTTCTTCGAATTCCTCGGTGTCGGCGCCGTCGTCCAGGTGGCCGCGTGAAGCGGCGGTAAAGTGAAAAATCACCGACAGAATGGTGTCCCGGTCGGTGATCCGCCATTTTGTCCGACCATTGTTCACCCCGGCCGAAACGCGTTATCCTCTGTGCGCATCGCCCGGCTCCGGATTGACGATCTTCGTTTTCCGCCACACTGACCACGGCCTCGGCCGGACGCGGTGAAGGGGGCCCGGTGCGGGCCGGACCCCCTTCGCCTTTCCTGGCCGCTGTTCGGTCACTCGTCGTGCGTGTCGTCTTGGGATTTACCGTGCCTGCGGAATTGCCGGCTGCGAAACAGGCCGCCGGGGGAGTGTCGTCCGGCGGGTGGCAGACTCGGCGCGTGAGCGGAACGGTGCTGGTACTGGGCGGGCGCAGCGAAATCGGGCTGGCGGTGGCGCGGCGGCTGGTCGCGGGCGGGGGCAAGGTCGTCCTGGCCGCGCGCCGCAGCGACGACCTCGACGCCGAGGCCGCGTCCCTGCTCGAAGCGGGGGCGACGGCGGTCGAGCGCGTCGAGTTCGACGCCGACGACCTGTCCGCCCACGGCCCCGTCTTCGACGACGTCGTGGCGAAGCACGGCCCGCTCGGCGTGGTGGTCACCGCGTTCGGGTTGCTGGGGGACCAGGCACGGGCCGAAACCGACGTGGACCACGCCGTCGCGGTGGTCCACACCGACTACGTCGCGCACGTGAGCGTGCTGACTCACGTGGCCAACCTGTTGCGGCGTCAGGACAGCGGAAGTCTCGTCGTGTTCTCGTCCGTGGCCGGGGTCCGGGTGCGGCGGGCGAACTACGTCTACGGCTCCGCGAAGGCCGGGCTCGACGGCTTCGCGAGCGGCCTGGCGGACGCGCTGCACGGCACCGGCGTGCACCTGCTGCTGGTCCGCCCCGGGTTCGTGATCGGCCGGATGACCGAGGGCATGTCCCCGGCGCCACTGTCCAGCACGCCGGACCAGGTGGCCGACGCGACGGTCGCGGCGCTGCGCCGCCGCCGGTCCGTGGTCTGGGTGCCGGGGACGCTGCGGCCGCTGTTCGCGGTGATGCGCGTGCTGCCGCGCGCGATCTGGCGCCGGCTGCCCCGCTAGCCGGGAGGTGCCCTTTCGGTACCCGGTCGGTCACGCGGTGTCGACCGATATGACGCACATCATGGCCCTGACAGAAACCTGACAGGATTCTCATCCAATCGGCGCACAGTTTCTCAGGTGATTCCCAGCAAACGCGGTGATCCTCGAAGTAGGGGTTCCATTCACTGACCGCGGGGAGAGTCGCGTGCTGATCACGTCCCGCGGCCGCCGGATCGGCGGCCGCGTCGCACTGGGTGTCGTCTCGACGCTCGTGCTCGGGGCGACCGGTTACGCGTGGTCGCAGCTGAGCAGGCTCGACACCGCGATAGTCACGGCCGACGTCATTCCGCCGGCTGCCCAGATCGAGGAGACACCGGGGCGTCCACTGGCCGTCGCGCAGAACATCCTGCTCGTCGGGCTCGACTCGCGTACCGACACCAACGGCATCCCGTTGCCACAGAGCGTGCTCGACGCGTTGCACGCGGGCAGTGGCAGTGACGGCGGGGACACCACGGATACGATGATCGTGGTGCACATCCCGGCCGGGGGCGCGGCCGCCACGGCGATCTCGATCCCGCGTGACTCCTATGTGGACATCGCGGGCGGCTACGGCAAGCACAAGATCAATTCCGCGTACAGCCGTGGCAAAGCGAGCGCGATGAACACCCTGCGCGCCCACGGCGTCAGCGGGCCACAGCTCGAAGTGCAGAGCAACGCCGCCGCGGCGAAGAGCACGATCCAGACTGTCGAGCAGCTCACCGGGCTCACCATCAACCATTACGCGGCCCTCAACCTGGCCGGATTCGCCGCGCTGAGCGAGTCCGTCGG
>NZ_JAYMZS010000032.1:25854-81668 GCF_035828755.1 Amycolatopsis sp. H20-H5
GCGGCGTGTCGGTCTGCCTCAAGGCACCGGTGCACGACACCTACTCGGGTGCGGACTTCGCGGCGGGCACGCAGACGCTTTCCGGCACGCAGGCCCTCGCGTTCGTGCGGCAGCGGCACGGCCTCCCGAACGGCGACCTCGACCGCATCGCCCGGCAGCAGGCGTTCATCTCCAGCATGGCGAAGACCGTGCTCGGCGCGGGCACGCTGACCGACCCGTCGAAGCTGTCGAACCTGGTCACCGCGGTGCAGGGCGCCGTGGTGCTCGACAAGGGCTGGGACATCCTGAGCTTCGCCGAGCAGGTCCGCGGCCTCAGCTCGGGCACGTTCGGCTTCGTCACCATCCCGATCCAGGCCCTTTCACTGAAGACGCCTTCGGACGGCGACGCCGTGAAGGTCGACCCGGCCCAGGTGCGCGACTTCGTGCGGAACGCGCTGGGCTCGTCGGTGTCCGCGGCCTCGTCGGGGACACCGAAGGGCAAGATCCGCCCGGTGGCGGAGACTTCGACCCCGGCTTCCGGCACTGCCACCCCGCCGCCGCCCACCTCGCCGGACCAGCCGGTCACCACCGCGTCGGGTTGCGTGAACTGAAAGCGGTTCCGGCCGGACCAGACTGGCTGTGGGGGCAAGATCATTGATCTTTCGCGACCGGCTTCGGAGTTCGTACTGGACTTTCCCGAGGAGCCTGACGAACGACTGTTTTGCGCAAGGCCGGTGTGGTTGGTTTGCTGGCCGCCACTTCCGCCGTCATCGCGGTGTCGGCGGCCGCGCTGGCACAGCAGGGGAAGCTGTACCGCTACGAATGCCTTCCGGTGGGTGCGGCCCCCGTTGGCACGCCACCCAACGACTACCAGCCGGTCTACTGGAGTTACTGAGTCCCCTTGTTTCCGGAGCGGAAACAAGGGGACTTCCCGACCTTGGACGTCGGGAAGTCCCCTTCAGCGCATTTCAGCGACTCAGAAGGCGTCCGGAAACTGATGTCATGTCGTCCAGTTTGGCGCCTAGGAGACTGCTGAATAACAGCGTTCGGATGATTGATCAAATATGAAAGCGCTGGTCAGGCGACTTCAATTGATCTTCAGATCGACTTATTCAGCGGTCTCCTAGGGCCGCGTGACTGACGGGGACTTTCATGCGGTCTGTTCTGGTGAAAGGGGACTTTTGCAAGGTTGAGTCGAGGGAAGGTCCCCTTCGGTCGCGACCCCAGGTTTGCCGTGTGCCCTGATGGGAGCCTTCACGGCGTTTAACGCTGTCATGGTGGCCTTCAGGGGCACGCATGAAACGGTCGTGGCGGTATGAAACGGGCGAATGGGTGGACTTTTCGTCCTTTGTGGAGGGTAGGCGGCTTCGAAGGCCAGGCGCCCGAGGCTTCGAGCGGCGGCTGCTGCGACAGTTCTCAGACGCGTTCTCAGACGAACGCGCTCTCGCCGGTGATCGCCTTGCCGACGATCAGGGTGTTCATCTCGCGGGTGCCTTCGAAGCTGTAGATCGCTTCGGCGTCGGCGAAGAACCGCGCGATGTCGTAGTCGAGGACGATCCCGTTGCCGCCGAAGATCTCGCGGCTCCAGGCCACGACCTCGCGCATCCGCGAAGTGACAAACGCCTTGGCCAGCGACGAGTGCTCGTCCTTGAAGATCCCGGCGTCCTGCAGCTTCGCCAGCTGGACCAGCATGCCCCACGACGCGGTGATGTTGCCGAGGCTCTTCACCAGCATGTCCTGCACCATCTGGAATCGCGCGATCGGGCGGCCGAACTGCTTGCGCTCCTTGGCGTAGTCCAGTGCGAGCTCGTAGGCGCCGATCATCACGCCCAGCGCCTGCCAGGCGACCCCGCCGCGGGTGGCGCGCAGGATCTCCGCGACGTCGCGGAAGGAGTTGATGTTCTGCAGGCGGTTGGCCTCCGGCACGCGGACGTCGGTCAGCGTGATCTCGGCGTTCTCCACGATCCGGAACGCGATCTTGTTCTCGATCTTGACCGGTGAGAAGCCCGCGGTGTCCTTCTCGACGACGAAACCCTTGACGTTGTTGTCATCGAGGTCCCGCGCCCACACCACGACGTAGTCGGCGAAGGTCGCGTTGCCGATCCAGCGCTTGGCACCGTTGAGGATCCAGGTGTCGCCGCCCCGCTCAGTAGATACACGCTGCGCGGTGGTGCGCATTCCGCCCGCCACGTCCGAACCGCCGAGCGGCTCGGTCATCGCGAAGGCGCCGATCTTGTCCATCGCGGCCATCGCCGGGAGCCAGCGGTCACGCTGCTCCTGGTTGCCACCGGTGTAGATGCTGTACATCGCGAGTCCGTTGTGGACACCGAAGAACGTTGCCACGGAAGCGTCCGTGCGGCTCATCTCCATGGCCATCATCCCGCTGAGCAGGTTGCTGGTCGCGGCGGTGTGCTCGCCGTAGCCCTCATACGGGAGACCGGCGAGGCCGCTCTCGCGGAACTTGCCGATGAGCTCCTTCGGGAACTCGCCCTTGGCCCAGTTCTCGTTCACCAGCGGCTTGACCTCGGTACGCATGAACGTCCGCGCCTGTACGAGCAGTTTGCGCTCTTCGTCAGTCAGCAGGGTCTCGTAGTCGTAGAAGTCGGCGACAAGCTGGTCTTCGAGTGTGGTGGTCATCTTAGTTCTCCTCCTTGGTGGCACTGTCCAAAGCGGACAGAACCGCGAGCTGCTTGCGGTCGCGCGTATCGGAAAGTTCCGTGTACGTGGAGGAGCCGTAAGCCTTTTCGACGGCTTGGATCAGCCGTTCTTGTTCTTCGGGGCCCTGCGAGGGCTGGCCGAGGCCCGCCCACATCTGCTTCATGCCCTTGCCGATGTGCTCGGCCATGTGCCGGTAGCCGCCGGGGCCACCACCCAGGTGCGAACCCAGGAACGGGCCGACCGTGGCCCAGCGCAGGCCCAGCGAATTCGTGATCACGGCGTCGAGGTCCTCCGGTGTGACGACGCCCTGCTCGACGAGGTAGATCGCCTCGCGGCTCAGCGCGTTCTGCAGCCGGTTGCCCACGAACCCTGGCATTTCCTTGCGCTCCACCACCGGGGTGCGGCCCACGAAGCGGTAGAACTCGACCGCGCGCTGCACGCTGTCCTCGCTGGTCCGCTCGCCGGGGACGACCTCGACCAGTGGCATCAGGTGCGGCGGGTTGAACGGGTGTCCGATAAGGACTCGGCTCGCGTCATCCAAATCGCCGGTGAAGGCGGTCGACGGGATGGCGGACGAGGAGCTCAGCAGCAGCGCGTGAGCCGGGGCTTCCTCCAGCAGCGTGGCGAACAGGTCCTTTTTGAACTCGACGCTCTCAGGACCGTTCTCCTGCACGATGTCCGCGTTACGGACGGCCTCGGTGACGTCACCGGCGAGGTGCACGCGGTCCGCCAGGCCGTCGACGTCCAGGCCCTGCTGGGCCAGGTGCGGTCCGAACTGTGTTGATGAGTTCTCGGCGGAGAAGAGTGCCTCGAACTTGGTGAGTGCGGTTTCGACGGCCTCGGCGAGGTCCGGACGAGGGTCCGAGACCCAGACGTCCATGCCGTGCCCGGCGAACAGGGCTGTCCAGGACAGTCCGATGGTGCCCGCGCCGATCACCGCTGCGGTGGTGAACTTGGTCATTTCTGGGCTCCCTTCAGGTAGTCGTAGACCGGCTTGACCGGAGCGAGCGTCAGGTCGGTGAGAATGTGGCTGGCGGAAACGACTTCCAGCACCGGCAGGTCGGCGAGCGGCGCCAGCACGTGCTGGAACAACTGGAGCCGGGCGGGGCCGGTCCAGGCCTCCTTGACCACCACGTCGGTGATCTCCGTGCGGACCAGTTCGGACACCCGGGGGCTGCCGTCGTAGTCCGGGATGATCTTCAGCATGAACGTCGGCACGGTGATCTGCGCCTCGGCCTCACGCTTGTCCAGCTGGTTGTGTTTGTAGCCCATGGTCGCGGTGGCGACCCGCAGCGTGCCGTAGTCCAGTGTCCCGACGAGCGCGCCGTGGTCGGCGTAGAGGCTCGGGGAGCCGATGGTCTTGGGGTACGCGCTGATCTCGCGGCCGGACGCGGTGGCGGGGAAGTTGTCCAGGTACATCGCGTGCAGGTACTCGCCGCGCTCGCCGTCGAAGCTGACCTGGATCGCCTGGCCGGACTCGACATAGGGCCCGTAGCCGCTGACGTCGCCCATCTTCATGACCTCGAAGCGCACGAGCGGTTCGTCGATCCGCAGCGGCTCCGGCACGACGGCGCGCAGGGCGGCGGCGTCGGTGCGGTAGACGATGTTGAGGTACTCGCGGTTGGTGAAGCGGGGCACGACCGGGGCGTAGGCGGGGTTCGCCAGCGGAGTGGTCACGTGCTGCAGGACTTCTTGCTCTTTCATGCTCTTACTTCCCTTGCCACACGGGGTCGCGGCGTTCGGCGAAGGCTTGCATGCCCTCGCGGACGTCCTGCGAACCCATCAGGTGGGCCAGTTCACGCTTCTGAGCGGTGAAGGCCTCGGCATCCGGCACGCCGTCGGCGGCCCGGACGATCTTCTTGACCGCGGCCAGCGCGAGAGGCGCGTTCGCCGCGATCTGCTCGGCGAGCTGGAGCGCCACCGCGGTGGTCTCGCCAGCGGGAACGACCCGGTTGACCAGGCCGAGCTCCCCGGCGCGACGGCCGTCGACCGGCTCGCCGGTCAGCAGCAACTCCATCGCCAGGTGGTGCGGGATCCGCTTCGGCAGCCGGATCACTCCGCCGCCCGCCGCGACCAGCCCGCGCTTGACCTCGGGAAGGCCGAAGCGCGCGTCTTCCGCGGCGACGATCAGGTCGCAGCCCAGCGCGAGTTCGAACCCGCCGCCCATGGCCCAGCCCTCGACCGCCGCGATCAGCGGCTTGGTCAGCTCGGCCTCGGTCAGCCCGCCGAACCCGCGTCCCTCTATCGAGGGAGATTCGCCGGTCAGGGCAGCCTTGAGGTCCATTCCGGCGCTGAACGTGCCGTCCGCTCCGGTGAGGATTCCGGCGCGCAGTTCGGGATCGGTCTCGAGCCGGTCGAGTGCTTCGGCGAGTCCAGCGGCGACTGCGGCGTTGACGGCGTTGCGGGCCTTCGGGCGGTCGATGGTGATGAGCAGCGACGAGCCGATCTTCTCGGTCCGCACTTCGGTGGTGCTCATGATGTGCGTCCTTCCTGTATTTTTCGCAACTCGTCGACGAGTTGTGGTCTCTTGGTTGCTGAGACACCACGATTCGTCGACGAATCGCGCTGCTTAGCGTGCGGCCAGTTCGCGGAGGACTTCTTCGGTGTCCTGGCCGGGCAGGGGGGCGAGGCGGCGGATCGCGCCGGGCGTCGCGGAGAACCTCACCGGGATGCCGACCGTGCGGATGCTGCCCTCGCTGGGGTGTTCGACGACGTCGAGCAGGTGACCGTCGCGGACGTACTCGTCGTCCTGGGCGTTGTCGAGTTCGAGCACCGGCGCCATCGGGATGCTGTACTTCGCGCAGACCTCGGCCCACTCCTCGGTGGTCAGCGTCGGGGCGCACTCGTCGATCAGCGCGGACAGCGCGTCGGTGTCGGCGTTGTCGATCGCGTCGCCGTTGACCCGCGGGTCCTCAGCGAGGTCGGCGCGGCCCGCCGCGGCGAAGAAGTCGCGGAAATTCTGCGGGTTGTAAGGGATCACGCAGGCCAGGCCGTCCTTGGTGTGCACGGCGTGGTGGCCCTTGGACATCGACAGCGGGAAACCGGTGGAACCCTCGGCGGGCTCGAACACGTGGCCGGACAGGTGCTCGACCAGGTTGAACGCGATCAGCGTGTCGGTCATCGGGATCTCGATCCGCTGGCCCTCGCCGGTCTTGTCGCGGTGCAGCAGCGCCGCGAGCACGGTGTAGGCGATGGTCAGCGACGAAACCTTGTCGCCGAGGATCGTCGGCAGGTAGACCGGGGTGCCCAGCGCGCGGTTGGCGATGTCGACCAGCCCGGACGCGGCCTGCACGGTCTCGTCGTAGGCGGCGTTGCCCGCGCGGTCCGAGTCGCTGCGGAAGCCCTGCGCGTGGGCGTAGACCAGGCGCGGGTTGCGGGCGGCGAGGTCGGCGTAGGTCATCCCGAGGCGGGCGAGCGCGCCCGGCCGCATGTTCGTGATCAGCACGTCCGCGGTGTCGATCAGGGCCAGTGCCTGGTCGCGCTGCGTCTCGTCCTTGAGGTTGAGGGCGACGCTGCGCTTGTTGCGGTTGACGTTCAGGTTGAGCGGCGTCATGCCGGGCGTGGTGCGGTACTTGCCGACGCGCACGGTGTCGGCGGGGGACTCGATCTTGATCACGTCGGCGCCGAGGTCGCCCATGATCTGCGCCGCGTACGGACCCATCACCACGGTCGAGAGGTCGATCACCCGCACGCCCTCGAGGGGACCGGTGCTGGTCGTGTCCGTCATCTCTTGTCCTTTCGCCACTTCTTTTTCGCTCTGTCACCAAAGCTAGTCGCGCGGACTGGATAACGGAATGTTCGAATAAAGCACAATGGTATGACCACAGTAGTCCTACCATTGTGCCCCCGATTGCCGGGTGAATTACCGCAGTGGTATCAGGCGGTGAGCGGGTCGCCGAAGACCTCGCGGGCCAGCTTCACCAGTTCGGCCAGGTCCCCGCCTTCGACCACGCGATCCTTGCGCCAGAGCAGGCCGGTTTCGAGTTCGGGCGTGAAGTCGCGGAAGGGCAGAATCGCCACATTGTCCAGTTTGTACAGCTGCATCGGGCTTTTCTCGTCCAGCATCGAAATAGAGAACGCCAATCCGCTCGACACGACTTCGGCAACGCCACCGTAACCGGCGTTCGTGAGCCGAATTCTTTTCTTGATGCCCGCCGCGGTCAGCCGGTGGTCCAGCTGTTCGAAATAGGTGGGTGTCGTTTCCGCCGGTGAGGGAATGTAGGACAGCGCGGCCAGGTCCGCCAGTTCGACGGAGTCCCGGCCGTCGAACTGGTCGGCGGGCACGACGGCGCCCAGTGTCTCCGACATCACCCCGAGGATCTCCAGCGCCGGATCGGTGACCGGCAGGCGGGCCAGCGCGAGTGCGAGTTTGCCCTCGTGGACCCCGGCGATCAGGTCCGTCGACGTGCCGGGCCAGCGTTTGAGCTCGAACCGGTCGCGGCAGCGGTCCTCCAGCTCCTTCACCCGGTCGCGCAGACCCGGGTGCACGCCCGCGGGCATGCCGATGAACACCGTGCTCCGCTGCGGCCGGGTCGCCTCCCGCAGCCGCCACGGGATCGAGTTCACCTGGTCGAGGATGTCGTTCGCGATCGGCACCAGCGCCGCGCCCGCCTCGGTGAGCGTCACGTGGTGGGTGCTGCGGTCGAACAGCTGCTGCCCGAGCTCGTGCTCGAGGTCCTTGATCCGCTGGCTCAGCGGCGAGGCCGCCATGTGCAGCTTGCGGGCGGCCTGGGAGAAGTTGAGTTCCTCGGCCACGGCCGCGAAGTAGCGCAGATGCAACATCTCCACGCCGTCAGCCTAACCGCCGATGCCGGTGCCCCGCCTGATCAGGTCGAGCAGCCGCGCCGCTTGCCCGGTGCCGTGCCCCCGTGCGTACTGGCCGATGGTGGTCTTCAGACGCCTTCGGACCACGTTTTCGGCGCCTTCAGGGGGAGACGAGGTTGAAGGACATGGTGAACGCCGCGCCGCCTTCGGGTGCTGGGCCCGCGGTGATCGAACCACCCATCCGGGTGACCAGTCCGTGGGCGAGCGCCAGGCCGATCCCGGAACCGACCGGACGGCGGTCGCGGTAGCGCGCGTTGAGCACGCCGCGGTCGAACGCCACCGGGTAGTCCTCGGCGGCGAGGCCGGGGCCGCCGTCCCGGACGGACAGGCGGGCGTAGCCGTCGGTCGTCAGCGCGAACACCATCGGCGCACCCGCCGTGGTCACCCGCAGGGCGTTCTCGGCCAGCCCGTCGATCACCTGCCGTAACCGCCGGGGATCCGCGGTCACCCGGACCGGCGCATCGGGCAGGTGAACGCGCAGCTCGACGTTCTCGCGGGCGCAGCGCAGCTGCCACACCTCGGCGCAGTCCCGCGCCAACGCGGTGAGATCCAGCTCGACGAGGTCGAGGCGGAACTCGTCCGCGCCCAGACGAGCGAGGTCGAGCAGGTCGCTGACCAGGCGCTCGAGCCGCTGGGCCTCGCGATGGATCGTCTGCCCGGCGCGGCGTGCGTCCTCGCCCTCGGCCACCCCGTCCGCCACCGCCTCGGCGAACCCGGTCACCGCGGTGAGCGGGGTGCGCAGCTCGTGCGACACCGAGAGCAGGAACTCCCGCTGCCGGCCTTCGCTGTGCTGGAGCGCGTCCGCCAGCTCGTTGACCGAAGTGGCGACCTCCGCGACCTCGGCCGGGCCCTCCACCGGGACTCGCAGGTCACGACGTCCCGCACGCATGCTCCCGGCCACCGACGCGGCGTGCCGCAGTGGCCGGGCCAGCAGCCTGCCCAGCACCAGCCCGGCGAGGGCGGCGACCAGCAGCCCGATGCCCAGTGCGAGCAGGACGTTGCGGATCAGCGACCGCTGGGTCCCCTCGGCCGTCTTGATGGGCTGGACCAGTGCGAACGCCGCGCCACGGGTGCCGATGGGCCGGACCTCGACCAGGAAGTCCACCGCCCCGATGGTGACCTTGGCGGACCGTGCGACCGGCTCGCCGAGGCCGCCCTTGACCGCCACGCGCACCGAAGCCGCGTCCCCGGTCTGCTCACCGCCCGGCCGCCGGACCACCACCGCGACGCCCTGGCCGCGGACCACTTCGGTGACCTTGCCGACGCCGAGCCGGTTGCCGATGCCGGTGTCGTCGAGCTGGCTGGCCAGCACGTTCGCCTGCGCGCTCAGCGACTGCTGCAGGACGTCGGTCGCCGTCCGGCTGACCAGCCGCGACCCGACCAGCCCGGCGACGACCACCGCCACTGCGGCCACCACCAGGCACACGCCCGTGATCCGGGCGGCCAGCGAGGTCCGCCTGGCCCCGCTCATCCGGCCTCCGCCGCGTACCCGGTGCCGCGGACCGTCCTGATCGGACTGTGCTCGCCCAGTTTCGCGCGCAGCTGCGCGACATGGACGTCGACAGTGCGTGTTCCCGCCGAAGCCGCGTAGCCCCAGACCGCGCTGAGCAGCTGTTCGCGGGCGAAGACCTGGCCCGGATGCCGCAGCAGGTAGGTGAGCAGGTCGAACTCCGTCGAGGTCAGCGCCACCTCGGCGTCGCCGGCCCAGGCGCGGCGGCGGGTGACGTCGACGCGCGTGGCACCGGCCGAGTAGGTTTCCGCGGCCGGTGCCTGCCCGGCCGCGCGCCGCAGCACCGTTCGCACCCTGGCAGCGAGCTCGCGGGGGCTGAACGGTTTGGTCAGGTAGTCATCGGCGCCTATTTCGAGGCCCAGCAAGCGATCCAGCTCGTCGTCGCGCGCGGTCACGAACAGCACCGGCGTCCAGTCGCCCGCTCCCCGCAGCGACCGGCAGATCTCGATACCGTCCATTCCGGACAGTCCGATGTCGAGCACGATGGCGACCGGCTTCACCCGCCGGATGGTCTCCAGTGCGGCTCCGCCGTCGGCTTCGACGTGCACCCCGAACCCGTCCCGCCGCAGGTACAGCGAGGCGAGTTCGGCGATCGCCGCGTCGTCCTCGACGACCAGCACCAGCCCGCGCTTGTCCACTTCACTCCCAGCCGATCCGGGGAAGAGCCCCCGACAGTGCCCTTCCCCGGATGCCCTTCCCCGGATGCTCTCCCCGGATCCTGCCACCCGCTACGGGTTCCCGTCGCCCGCCATGTCCGAGTCGATACCGTCCAGTGTCGACTGGATGCCGCTGAGCTCGGTCGAGACCTGCGCGGACCCGCCGGATGCCGAGTCGTCGTTGCAGGCCGCGCAGGACAGCGTCACCAGCCCCGCCGCCAGCACGGCCGTGACCGCCCGCCTCATTTGGTCGGCGCCGGGGCGGCGGGCTTGCAGTGCGCGCCGGTGAAGGCGTCGAGCTTCTGCTTCGCCGTCGCGAGGTCGGCCAGGCGGCCGGAACGCTTTTCGGCGCGTTTGGTGAGCCTGTCCGCGGCGTCGGCGTGGCCCTTCTTCTTCTGGTCCTCGGCCCTGGCCTTGAGGTTGGCCACCGAACCGGCCACCTCGGGACCGCCGTTGATCCGGTCGGTCAGCTTCGTCGCGCGGGTGGTGAGTTTGGGAACCCAGTCGCCGCAGACCTGCTGCGACTCCTCCGGGCTGAGAGTGATCGGGGCGACGGGGGTGCCGCTCGTCTCCGCTGCGGCCAAGGGCGCGGCGGCCAGCAGGATGACCGCGGTGCCGCAGCCGGCCAGCGCCAGGCGCCGGCGCCAGGTGGACAGTTCCATGGTTTCTCCCTGAGCTCGATCGGACCCGGCTCGACCGCCGGGTGCGTCAGCCACTTTCGCGTGACGCTGTTCGAGTGGTGTGGGCGCAGTGTTCGGGTTGTGTAAGAAGGCGTCCGGAAACTGATGTCATGTCGTCCAGTTTGGCGCCCAGGACCACCCCAGGCTTGCCGTATGCCCTGATGGGAGCCTTCACGGCGTTTAACGCTGTCATGGTGGCCTTCAGGGGCACGCATGAAACGGTCATGGCGGTATGAAACGGTCGAATGGGTAGACTTTTCGTCCTTTGTGGAGGGAGAGCGGCTTCGAGCGGCGGCTGCTGCGGCAGTTCTCAGACGCGTTCCAAGGGCTTCTCACCAGTGGACTACGGGGAGGGACACTGCCGTCCCTGCCAGGTCGAACGTGAGCCGGGGCCGGGTGTTCGGCAGCGCGGGATCGAAGCTGGGGACGTCCGTGCCGCCGAGGACGAGCGCGATCCGGTGCCCCGCGGGCACGACGTGGTCGAGTGTGCTGAGCCGCAGGGTCAGCGTGTATGGCTTGCCGGGGGTGAGGGGTTCGCCTCGCCACAGGGAGCGGTGGTGGCCGATATCGGCCCAGCCCGCCGCGAGGATCTGGTGGTCGACGTCGACCAGATCGGCTGCGGTGTCGAGGAAACAGGCGCTGTCGGCGGCGCCGCTCGCTCCCCAGCAGGAGCGGGTAGTGAGGTTCTTGACGCCCAGCGCGGGGAACGTGGTGTCGCGGACGGTCGCCGGTCCGTAGTCGACGAGAACGGCGCTGACGGTGGCCTTCGGCTGGTCCGACCGGACGGTCACGGTGACCGAGCCGGTCCCGGCGATCCGGGTGTCGGCGGGTGTCGGCGCGGTGCGGAACAGCACCCGTTCGGGGGACGGGAGCTCGGGATTCAGCACCCAGGTGTCTTCGCCGCTGCCGGGGGTGTCCGTCAGCGAGGCGGAGCCACGGCCTGGGCCGGTGGCCAGGGCGCCGAGGCCGGGCGTGGGCCCCGCGGCAGGACGGAAGGTCTCCTGGCGCGTCCCGGCGGGCGGCCAGCTCGGCTCGTCGGCCCACCGGTCCGGCGTGTGCTCGACGTGGATGGCGGGCTCGCGCTCGATGCCGTTGCGCACGCCGAGCAGCCAGCGGTCGAACCAGCGGTGCAGCGCCGAGACGAACTCGGGACGCTGCAGGTCGAACGGATCGAGGTGCGCGCCCTGGTGCAGCCATGCCTTGCGCGCCACGGCGGTGCGGTTCAGCGCGTCCCACCACTGGCCGAACTGGAGCGGGTTCACGTTGACGTCGTGGAAACCCTGCACGTCGAACACGCTCGCCCGCACGTTCGCGACCTTGTCGACGTAGTTTTGGCTCTGCCAATAGGGGTTGTAGTTCCCGTCGGTGCCGGCGCGGCGGGCATTGCCGTCCTCGAACGGCTGGCAGAGGACCTGTGCGCGCTCGTTGTACAGCCCGGGGCCGCCGCCTCCGTAGCCGAAGTACGCGCCGCCGGAGTTGTGGACCTCGTAGTACGAGCTGACCCCGGCGATCGGCACCACGGTCCGGAGGCCGTCGACCCCGGTCGACGCCATGCCGATCGCGGCGGCGCCGTCCTGGGACTTCCCGATCGCCCCGACGGCTCCGCTGGCCCATCGCGCCTTGACCTCGCCAGTGCCTTCCGGCGTGGTGAAGCCCTTGGCGCGGCCGTTGAGCCAATTCACGACGCCGACCCCGGACGCCACGTCGTCGAAACAGCCCGACGAGCGGTTGGTGCCGCCGACGTCCACGAGCACGACGGCGTAGCCACGCGGGACGAAGTAGTTGTCGTAAAACAGCGGGAACTGTGCGGGCGTCCCGTCGGGGGCGTACGTCTTCTTCTGCTGCTCGTTGCCGCGGCCGCAGCAGGCGAAGTACGGGCTCGTGTCCATGATCACCGGGATCCGCTGCCCGCGGGCGGCGGGCTCGGCGGGCCGGATGATGTCGGCCGCGACCCGGTCGACCCGGCCGTCCCGGTCGAGGTCCTGGCCGGTTTCCACCCAGGTCGTCTCCCGGAGGGCGTGCTCATAGGAGTACACCGGCTGGGTGACGCCGTCGCGCAGGGTGAACGCCGGGGGAGCCGCTCCGGCCGCGGGCGCCAGCACCGCGCTCGCGATCAGCGCGCCGGACAGGATTCGGGAAAAGAGTTGCCTGCGTCCACCCATCGGGTGAGTATCGCCGGTGCGGACGGCTGCCGGAATACCCATCAGACGGGTCGACTCTCGCGCTGTGCGTAGCCGGAGAGGAACTGCTCCATCGCGCTGTCGACCGCTTCGAGGTCGCCGGTGGTGAGCAGGTCCAGCAGCAGGCCCCTGGCGACGGCGAGGGCGAGCCGCGCGTGTGCCGGCCGCTCGGGCTCGGGGATGCCGAACCGAGCCAGTAGTTCGCCGACCGGGGCGAGCCAGGATTCGACGATCCCGTCGAGCAGGCCGGTGGTGCCCGGCCTGCCGAGCAGGGCCTGGCCGTACAGCTCGAAGAACAGCTTTTCGTTGTTGCGCAAGGATTCGTCGGTCAGCCTGCGCCAGAACAGCCGCGCCAGCTCCAGCGGGGACAGGTCTTCGCCGGTGCCCAGGCCGGTGAAGGCCGCGCGCTGCCGGGCCTCGACCTCCCGCACCACTTCGCTGAGCAGCCCTTCCTTCGAATCGAAGTGGTAGATGAGCATCCGGTGGCTGCTGCCCACCGCGCCCGCCAGCGCGCGCAGGCTCACGTCGACCGTGCCGTACTGGGCGACGTGCTCGATCACGGCTTCGAGCAGCTTTTCTCTTGCCTCACTCACGTACCACATGGTACATGTACCAGGTGGTACGTATTCAGGGGAGGTTCACCCATGGGCATTCAGCACATCTCGGCGAAGGGCTGGTCACCGGCCGCGCCCGCCGTCGTCTACGCGCTGCTGCGTGACGGCGCGTCCTGGCCGCACTGGTCGTCGTTCAGCACGTTCGAGCTGCTCGAAGAGGGGGAAGGCGGCGGGGAGGGGATGGGCGCGCTGCGCCGGTTCCGCACCGGGCCGACGCGCAGTTGCGAGGAGATCATCGCGCTCGAGCCGGACCGCCGGTTCGGCTACGCGTTGCGCAAGGGCCTGCCGTTGCGGGACTACGTGGGGTACGTCGACCTCGCGCCCGAACGGCACGGCACCGCGATCCACTGGCATTCCTCGTTCCGGGCGAGGATCCCGGGTACCGGCTGGTTCTACCGGCGGCTGCTCGGGTCGTTCATCAGGAGACTGGTCAAGGCGCTCGCCGCGGCGGCGGCCGTGAGCCAGCTGAAGGGGGCCGCCGCCTAGAGTGAGCACATGGCAGCACCACGACGAGGGCCGACCGGCCGCACCCAGGAAGAGCGCAGCGCGGCCATGCGCGTGCGCCTCCTCGACGCCACGATCGACTGTCTCGTCGAGTACGGCTACGCGGGCACGACCACGACCAGGGTCGCCGACCGGGCGGGGGTGACGCGCGGGGCGCAGGTGCACCACTTCCCCGCCAAGGCCGACCTGGTCACCTCGGCCATCCGGCACCTCGCGGCGAAACGCACCGAGGTGGCGATGGCCGAGCTCGACCGGCTGAAGGCCTCGGCCGATCCGGTGGGTGACGCGCTGCAGCTGATGTGGGAGATGCACCAGGGCCCGGTCTTCTCCGCGACCGTCGAGCTGTGGGTCGCCTCCCGGACCGATCCCGAGCTGCGCCGTCAGATGGCGCTGGTCGAGCCGATCGCCACCAGCAGTCTGGTCGAGTTCGGCAAGGCCCTGATGCCCGAGCACGCGCCGCATCCGGAGTTCCTGCACGCGGTGTACACGGCGATGGACGTCGTACGCGGCATCCTCATCGCCAGCTGGGCCACCCGCGACCAGGCAGAGCTGGAGGCCCGCTGGGAACGCGGCCGTGGTCACCTGCGGGTGCTGTTCGCCGCGCTGATGGAGTCCGCCCCGACTCGCTGACGTGCGTAACCTGCCCAGACCTCGTGGCCTCGTTCAGCTTGTGTCTGTCAGCGGACGGCTTTGATGGGCATGACGAAAGCGGCCGCGGCAAGACCGGTGACGACCATCGACAAGTACAGCGTGGTGAACCCGCCGAAGGAGTTGATCAGCAGTCCGCCCAGTGCCGAGCCGACTATGTAGGGCAGCACGTTCGCCAGCTGGATGACCCCCAAGTCCTTGCCGCGGTCCTCGGCGCGTGGCAGGACCTGGGTGATCAGGGCCTGATCGACCGAGAGGTAGCAGCTGAACCCGGTGCCGAGGATCGCCGCGGCGATCATCGCCGAGGGCAAGGTATGCCAGAACGCCATCGTGATGCCGGCGGCACCGCACAGGATCGAAGAGATGACGACCATGCGTTTGCGTTTGAGGGTGCGGTCGGAGATACGGCCACAGGGCACCGAGACCGCGCACGTCGCGGTGGTGTAGATCAGCGAAAGGATCAGCGTTCCGGTTTCCGGGTTCGTGCCGACCGCGTCGCGCAGGTACTGGTAGAGGAACAGCACGCCGAACGCGTTGGACAGCCCGATCATGCAGCGCTGTCCGAACGCCCAGGCGAAGTCGGCGTGCCGCAACGGAGCGATGATGCCGATCAGCGCCGTTTTGATCCGCAGCGGAGAGCGTTGTTCCCGGTCTAGCGGCACACCGCGGGTGCCCAAGGCGAACGGGATGGTCAGCAGGACCATGAAGATCGCCAACCCGACGTAGGCGTTGACGATCCCGGTCAGCACGAAACCGATCAGCGCCATCCCGGCCAGCGGGCCGATCGACTGGCCGAGTACGAGAAATCCCGACACGGTGGCGCGTTCGTTGACCGGCACTTCGTCCGGGATCGCGGCCAGCAGCGCGGTGAAAGCCGCGTTGTAGCCGACCTGGAAAACCATCCACATCCCCACCAGCCCCACCGCGCTGGTTTGGAGGCCCTGCAGGAGGAACGCCACCGCCGCCAGCCCGGCCCCGCCGATCACCCAGATCTGCCGCCGCCCACGGCTGTGCAGGGTCCGGTCGGACAGGGTCCCGACCAGTATCGACACGATGATCGCGACCACGGCGGCGGCCACTCCGGCGTAGCTGGTGATCGCGATCGCGACCGCGCTGTCACCTCCCGCGATGGCGTTGGCGTGGCGGGGCAGCAGGATCTGCTGGGTGGAGAAATACGCCAGGGAAATGCCGAACAGCGCGAAAGTCCATTTGGTGACCCAGCGCCTGCTGACCGGCCGGACGGGTTCGCTGAGCGCCGAGCTTCGCCGGCCGGGGGTGGTATCCATGGTCGCCATGGCGGGCTCCTCGCTGCCGGCGTCGCGAATCTTGGCGTACATGTCCGGCGAATGTCCAGAGTGTCCGTCAAGTGTGGACACCTGTCCAGGGGTGTCCGGGCCGAACGAGATACCTGCCCCGGTTGGCAATTCGCTAGCAGGCCGCGGCAATCAGAACGCCTCCCGGGCAACCGCTTCTGGCACCCGTCCACAGAAGACACGGGGCTTGGCGCAGCCGAGACTTCAGGCGTAGAGGTCCGTCAGAAGCGGGCGAAGCGCTTCGGGCTGCTGGAGCACGTTGTGGTCCTGGCCGTCGAGGGTGGCGCACCGGGCGTCCGGAATGGACTCGGCGACGGCCGTCACCGGTCCGCTCGAACGCGATCGTGGTGCCGTCGGCCGGGGTCACGGTTTCGAGGGGGCGGTCATCGGGTCCGCCAAGCCTCGGGAGTCGCCGCCGGACGCCCCCCGGTCGGAGCCGTTGCCCGGTTCTCGGCCCGGCCCCGCCGGGAATTTTCTAGTGGGTGACGAGCCCGGCTTCGTGGGCGAGCAGCCCGGCCTGGGTGCGGTTCGCGCACGCCAGCTTCACCAGCATCCGCGAGACGTAGCTCTTCACCGTCGCCTCGGCCAGGTGCAGCCGCGCCGCGATGTCCGCATTGGACAGTCCTTCGCCGAGACAGGCCAGCACGTCGGTCTCGCGCTCGGTGAGCCCGGAGGTGCGCTTGCGCGCGTCCTCACCCCGTTGCCGCCCGTCGGAGGACAGCGCCACCAGCCGTCGCGCGGCGTCCGGCGACAGCACCGTGTGCCCGTCGGCGGCGACCCGCACCAGGCCGATCAGGTCCTCCGGCGGGGTCGACTTGACCAGGAACCCGGCGGCGCCCGCGCGCAGCGCGCGGATGACGTAGGTGTCGGCGTCGAACGTCGTCAGCGCGACCACGTGCGGCGGGTCGGGCAGCGCGGCGATGCGCTCGATCGCGGTCAGCCCGTCGACCCCCGGCATCCGCAGGTCCATCAGCACCACGCCCGGCCGGTACCGGATCACCGCCTCGACCGCTTCGGCGCCGTCCTGGGCCTGGCCCACCACCTCGATGTCGTCGGCCGAGCCGAGGATCGTGCGCAGGTGCGCGCACACCATCGGCTCGTCATCGACGACGACCACCCGGATCACTGTGCGTGCCTTCCGTCGTCGGAACGTAGGCGGGCAGTATCGCATTGACCCGGTATCCGCCGCCGCTCAGCGGCGCCGCCTCGAGCCGCCCGCCGATGAGCTCCACCCGCTGCCGCAGCCCGGCCAGTCCCGCGCCGGAACCGCTGCCGGTCAGCGCCGGATCGCCCGGCCCGGTGGGCGCGGTGTTGCGCACTTCGACGTCGAGCCCGCCGGGGTGATAGCGCAACTCGACCGTCGCCGACGAGCCCGGCGCGTGCTTGCGCACGTTGGTCAGCGACTCCTGCACCACCCGGTACGCCGTGCGCGCGATCGTGGGGGAGATCAACGCCGGGTCCCCGCTCGCCGCCAGCTCGGTCGGGACGCCCACCGAAGCGGACTCCGCCACGAGCGTCGCCGGATCGCCCGCTTCTCCGGCCAGTAGCGTGCGCGTTTCGTTGTGCGCGCCGTTGCGCAGCACACCGACGAGGTCGCGCAGCTCGTCCAGCGCCAGTGCGCCCTCACGCCGGATGTCCTCGGCCGACGCGCGGACGGCCTCGTCGCGGGACACCACGGTGAGCGCCCCGGCGTGCAGCACCATCAGGCTCAGCCGGTGGGTGACGACGTCGTGCATCTCCCCGGCGAGCCGCCGCCGTTCCGCCGCCGTCGCCTGCTCGGCGAGCAGGTGCTGTTCCCGCTCCGCGCGCTCGGCGCGGTCCCGCAGCGAGCTCAGCAGCTGACGGCGGGCCTCGAAGTACAGCGCGATGGCCACCGGGAGCGCGGTGGCCAGCAGTCCGAACGGTGTGGTGCTCCAGCTCGCGTTCCACGGCCGGGTGGCGATCACCGCCAGCACCCCGGCCAGCGTCAGCAGGCGCCGTCGGTCGAGCACCCTGGCCAGCTGGCTCAGCAGCACGGGGGTGATCGTCGGCACGGTCATCAGGGTCAGCGGCCGGACGGGCACGAGCAGGCCGGGGGCGAGCAGGTCGGAGGCGAGCATCAGCACGGCCCCCGCGAGCACCAGGCTCGTCACGGTCCCGGGCAAGCGGAACAGCAGGATCAGCGTGAGGTCGAGCAGTACCTGCAGCACCGTCCCGGCCCACGGGCCCGCCCAGCCGGTGGTGCGGTTGCCAGCCAAGTCGATCGTGATGTTTCCCGCCGAGAAGACCAGCGCGACACCGATGAGCCAGGCGGCGTCGGTGCGGTTCGGCCACAGCCCCCAGCGGATTTCGGTCACGCTCACCGCTGCCACGGTAGTCAGCGCGCGCCGGGTCCGCGCGGGACCGGGCCTTTCGCCGGTGCCGGTACCGACGAAAGTTGCGGGCCGCCGGGATCCCGTCCACTTTCGTCGCCCGGATCGCCTCCCTTGCCCGCTTACCCCGCCACGCGGGTTCGCGGTGGACTGGGCGCACAGCGAAGAGAAGGGGGCCAACGGATGCACACCGTCCACACCGGACAGGAACGGCTCGCGGGGACCACCGGGGTACCGGCGTTCGCCCGGGTCCCGGTCCTGGTGATCGCGGGCCTCGTCCTGCTCGTGCTGCTGCTCACCAGTGGGCG
Organism: Amycolatopsis sp. H20-H5; assembly: GCF_035828755.1. NCBI lineage: Bacteria > Bacillati > Actinomycetota > Actinomycetes > Pseudonocardiales > Pseudonocardiaceae > Amycolatopsis > Amycolatopsis sp. H20-H5. Next base: position 44,080 of record NZ_JAYMZS010000032.1, read on the forward strand.
GTACGCACACGGCTTCGACGAGCTCTACTTCCTGGTGGCCGGTCGAGATCATCTGGACTGGGGGTATTTCGACCAGCCACCGCTCATCCCGCTGCTGGCCGGGGGACTGGACAGCCTGTTCCCCGGCTCGCTGACGGCGCTGCGGCTGCCGATGACGCTGGCCGCCGCGGCCGGGGTCGTCGTCACCGCGCTCATCGCCAGGGAGTTCGGCGGCGGGTGCGGCGCGCAGGCGATGGCCGCGGGCGCCTACGCGACGTCAGGAGTGGTGATCGGCAGCCACTGGATCGGGACCTACATCCTCGACCCGTTCCTCTGGACCGTGCTCGCCTGGCTGGTGGTGCGGTGGGTCCGGACCCGGCGTGACGGCCTGCTGCTGTGGGCGGGCCTGGTCACCGCGATCTCGCTGGAGACCAAGTTCCTCGTCCCGGCGTTCTGGGCGCTGCTGCTGCTCAGCGCGCTCGTACTCGGTCCGCGTGACCTGCTCCGGCGGCCGAAACTGTGGCTGGGCGCGGCGATCGCGGTTCTGGTGACCGTGCCGACGCTGCTCTGGCAGGCCTGCAACGGCTGGCCGTACACCCACATGAGCGACGTCGTCAGCGCCGAATCACCAGGGGCGTGGGGGTTCCTGCGTGACGGGCTGCTCGGGGCGGGCATCGGCGCCGGGGTCCTGGCGTTCCTTTACGGCCTCTGGCGGCTGTTCCGCTCGCCTGAGCTCCGGCCGTACCGGTTCCTCGGCTTGGCGATCGTGGCGCTGATCGCCGCTTTCCTGCTCGCGCAGGGCCGGTCCTACTACCTGATGAGCGTGTACGCCGTGCCGTTCGCGGCGGCCGCCGTCGAGCTGCAACGCCGTGACCTGGCGCGCTGGTGGAAGGCCGTGGTGTGGCCGGTGTTCGTGCTGTCCGCCGCGGTCACCCTCGCGGCGTTGCCGATCTATCCCCGCTCGATGACCCAGGCGAACTTCGGGTTCCTGACGCTGGGTTCGGTGTTCAGCGCCGGTGAACTGCCGACGGAGGAACTCGGCAGGCAGATCGGCGCGACCTTCGCGGCCCTGCCCGCGGATCGCAAACCGCACACCGCGGTGTTCGCGGAGATCTACCCGTTCGCCGCGGCGGCGGAGTACTACGGCCGGGCCGACGGCGTCCCGGCTGTCTACAGTGGCCACCGTGGCTACTGGTACTTCGACCGTCCCCCGGAGTCCGCCGACAGCGTGCTGTTCGCCGGGTTCGACCCCGGGTTGCTGCGGCCGTACTTCACGAACGTGACCACGGTGGTGGACGGGCTGATCTGGCGGTACGACGGCAGGCGCGTGCCGTGGAACCAGCTCTGGCCCGCGCTGAAGAGCCAGTGAGACGAAAGGCCGACATGACCGAGATGTCCCTTCCCGACAAGGCGTACCTGCTGGCCTGCGACGTGGAGAACAACCGGCTCCGCGACCGCCAGCGGGCCGGGCTGCTGATCCGCGCGGCCGCGCTGACCGACCTGCTGCTGCGCGGCCGGATCGCCGACGAGAACGGCCGCGTCGTGGCCACCGGTGGCACCACCGGGGACCTCGTGCTCGACGAGCTGCTCGCCGAGATCGCCGCGGACCGGCACCGCAAGTGGAAGGCACTGGTGCGCCGCGACGCCCGCAGCACGCTGCAGTCGGTCGAGGCACAGCTGGAGGCCGCGCGCGTGATCGAACTGGACACGTCGCGGATCCTCGGCCTGTTCCCGCGACGGCGGCCCGCCGTGCTCGACGTCGGCGCGGCGAAGCGCCTGCACGCGCTCGTCGAAGCCTCGCTGGACGAGACGCGCCCGGTGTCCGAAGTGGACCCCGTGGACGCTTCGCTCACCGCGCTGGTGGCCGCCATCGAACTGAACGGGGCGATTCCGCGCGGTGAGCGGCGTCGGCACAAGGACCGGATCAAGCACCTGGAAGAACGCGGGGGAGCCGCCGTTCCGGCGCTGCGCAGGGTGTTCAAGGAGCTGCGGGGCAGCCGGGCCGCGATCGCCGCCACGCAGTCCGGCGGCGGTGGCTAGGCGGCTAGGAAGGCGTCCGGAAACTGATGTCATGTCGTCCAGTTTGGCGCCTAGGGCCGCGTCCCTTCAGTCGCCACCCCAGGCTTGCCGTGTGCCCTGATGGGAGCCTTCACGGCGTTTAACGCTGTCATGGTGGCCTTCAGGGGCACGCATGAAACGGTCGTGGCGGTGTAAAGCGGGCGAGTGGGCCGACTTTCCGTCCTTTGTGGAGGGTAAGCGGCTTCGAAGGACAGGCGCCCGAGGCTTCGAGCGGCGGCTGCTACGTCAGTTCTCAGACGCGTTCTAGGAGCTGCCTACTCCCTTCCCGGAGCGAGCCGGGTGCGGAGCAGATTCGGGTCCGTACCGATGAAATACGCGCTGTCGGCGATGTAGGCGGTGTCGCCGCGGACGGCGACCGAGGTCGGGTTGTCGAGGCCGTCGGCCGCGGTGAGGATCGTCCGCGAGGAGCCGTCACGCGCCACGACGCTGACCCGGTTCTCCTGGTTGATCGCGGCCACGACCTCGTCGCCGTGGAACGCGAAGTCGTCGATCGGGCCGAGCCCGGACGCCTTGACCTCGCCGGGCCCGGCGGTGCCGTCGCGCGTGATCGGGAAGCGGACCAGCTGCTGGGTCCCGATGTTCGACACCCAGACCGCGTCGTCGTGCAGTTTGACGCCGTTGGCCCCGAAGCCGTCCCGCGGCGCCAGCAGGTCGCCGGTCGCCCACGTGACCACCCGGCCGGTGCGCGGGGTGACCCGCCGGACCACCGAGCCGAACGAGTCGGCGACGTACAGCTCACCCGTGCGCGGGTCGAGCGCCATACCGTTGTGGAAGCCGGACGGCGGCAGGGCGGCGACGCGTACCGCGGGGCGCCCCGGCCGGAGCCGGTAGACGCCCGTGGCGCTCGCCGTCCCGGTCGACACGGCGACATACAGGTCGCCGCCGGGCGCGCGGACGATGCCGCCGAGGAAGATCTTGCGGTGTACCACGGGGATGTCCCCGTCCGCGGGCACCGGGATCCGGCCGATGATCTCGACGCGGCCGCTCGGGCTGACGCGCCCGACCTCGCCGGTGTAGGCGAAGGTGAGGTCGGCGGAGCCGTCGGGTTCCAGCGTGATGTTCTCCGGCTGCTGCCCGCTCGCCAGGTCGAGGTGGGCGACGATCCGGGTTCGCGGGGACGTATTTTGCTGGGCTGTGGTTTGCGGGGACGCGGCCTGCGCCGGGCCCGCCGCGGCGACCAGCCCGGTGAAGGTCATCATCGCCAGTGCGATCTTGAAACCGTTGGTGGACAAGGGAATACTCCAGGAGTTCGGGAGAACACGGGAACGGCGGCGTGACACCCCAGGCCGTCGACACTTTCGAGCATAGGTCCGCCGGACCGGCCGGTGCCACCGGTTCGGCAGCCGGTGCCATCAGAAATCTGATCGCTGACGTGTCGGCCCCGGCCGAACGGTCCGGCGGCTAGATTCGCGGGATGACCGCCTTCCACGCCCTGCACGTGCCCGGTACCCCGCTGCTCCTGCCCAACGCCTGGGAGTTCGGCTTCGCTGCTTTCCTTGCCGCGCAGGGCTTTCCCGCCATCGGAACCACTTCACTCGGGGTGTCCGCCGTGGTCGGGCTGCCCGACGGCGCGCCGTCCACCCGCGACGCCACGGTGGCGCTGGCCCGATGTCTCCGCCCGGTGGACGCGCTGGTCAGCGTCGACATCGCCGACGGCTTCAGCGCCGATCCCGGCGAGGTGGCCGCGCTCGCGGTGGAGCTGGCCGAGGCGGGCGCCGCCGGGGTCAACCTGGAGGACGGCCGGCCGGGCGGCGGGCTCGCCGAGGTCCGCGCCCAGTCCGTGCTGATCGCGGCGATCAAGGCCGCGGTACCCGGCCTGTTCGTCAACGCCCGCACCGACACCCACTGGCTCGCCGCCGACCCGCCGCCCGTCGCGGCCGCCGTCGACCGGGCCAGGGCGTACGCCGACGCGGGGGCCGACGGGGTGTTCGTCCCCGGCCTCGCCGAGCCCGCCGCGGTCGAGGAGCTGGTCGCGGCCGTGGACCTGCCGGTGAACCTGCTGTTCCTGCCGGGGCGGACCACGTTCGCCGGGCTCGCCGAGCTCGGCGTCGCCAGGGTGAGCCTCGGTTCCCTGCCGTATCGGATGGCGCTCGGCGCGGCGCTGGACACCGTGCACGCCGTCGTCGCGGGGAAGCCGCTGCCGCTCACCCCGCCGTCCTACGGCGACGTGGTGAAGCTGCTCCCCGAAGCCTGATCGGCGATGGGGTTTTCCGCAGGGAAGCCTTGCGGAAAACCCCAGGCATTCGGTGTCCGATGCTGGCTACTGTCGGTCGTATGCACGCCTTCGGAGCAGAATTCGACGTCCAGCCCGGCTACCTCAACACCGCGAGCATCGGCGTCCCGCCGGTGCGGGTGGCCGACGCCGTCACCGAGGCGGTCGGGCGCTGGCGGCGTGGTGAGGACATGCCGTCCGCCTTCGACGACTCGGTCGCCGCCGCCCGTGCCGCTTTCGCCACGCTCGCCGGGGTCCCCGTGGATCGGGTCGCGATCGGCACGACGGTTTCGCAGCTGGTCTCCACTGTCGCCGCCGGGCTGCCGGACGGCGCCAAGGTGCTCGTCGCGGCGGGTGAGTTCACCAGCGTCTCGTTCCCGTTCGCCGCGCAGGCCCACCGCGGGGTGACCGTCACCGAGGCGGACCTCACCGACCTGCCCGCGCGTGCCGGGGACCACGACGTCGTGGCGGTCAGTGTCGTCCAGTCCGCGAACGGCGCCCAGGTGGACCTCGGCGCCCTGCGCGCGGCCGCGGAGGCCGGTGGCACCGCCGTCCTGCTCGACACCTCCCAGGCCGCGGGCTGGCTGCCCCTCGCGCTCGACTGGGCCGATTGGGTGGTCGGCGCCGGGTACAAATGGCTGCTGTGCCCTCGCGGGTCTTCGTGGCTGGCCGTGCACCCCCGCGCACTGGAGCGCACCCGGCCGATCGCCGCCGGCTGGTACGCCGGTGACGTGCCGATGGAAACCACCTACGGGTTGCCGCTCCGGCTGGCCGAGGGCGCCCGTTCGCTGGACCTCTCCCCGGTCTGGTTCGCCCAGACCGGCGCCGCGGTGGCGCTGCCCTACCTGGCGTCGCTGGACCTCGCCGAGGTCCGTGACCACTGCGTCGGCCTCGCGGACTCGTTCCTCAAGGCGCTCGGGCGCGAGCCGCTGGGCAGCGCGATCGTGGCCGTGGCCGCGGATCCCGGACGGCTCGCCGCCGCCGGGATCAGCTCCGGGATCCGGGCGGGGAAGGTGCGGGTCGCCTTCCACCTCTACAACACCGCTGACGATGTCGAACGGCTGCTTACCGCGTTCGGGTGAAACGCTCAGGACGGGTGAACTACCGTATGTGCCCGTGGTTGGTGCGCAATTTACTCCGAGACCTGGCGACACTGCTCCGCTGAGCCGGGTCGGCCCTGCTCAGTCTCCAGTGCCGTCGAAGACGACTCCGGATCGGAACCCGGCCGGCCTGGCGGTGAAGGGCGCCGGGCTGGTCGCCATCGCGGTGGTCTCCGGGCTCCTCTGGTGGCTGATCCGGCACGAGGACGCCCCGGCGCCGGTGGCCCAGCCGCCCGCGCCTGCCGGGCAGTTCGAGTTCAAGATCGCGGAGGGCCCGGTCGTGGCGACCGACTGCGAGGGGAACTCGTACGGCAAGACCAAGGACTTCTTCGGCCAGAACCAGTGCTCGCGGGTGTCCCGCGCGCTCTACACGACCGGTTCGGGCGCCGGGAAGGCGCTGGTCTCGGTGGTGCTCGTGACCATGCCCGATCCGGCGGGCGCCGCCGCGCTCAAGGCGCTGACCGACCGTGACGGCACGGGCAACGTCAGTGACCTGGTCAGGGACGGCGCGTACAAGGCCGCCGGGGCGCCGAAGGTCAGCGCGAGCCGGGCTGCCTACCAATCCCGGGTCAACGGCGCCGAGGTGGCCGTCGTGCTGGCCGACTTCTTCGACCAGCACATCGACAAGGCCCAGCTCAAGCGGATCACCGCCGAAGCGCTCGACCTTTCAGGGAAGCTCCGGGGCTGAGCGCCGGTTTCAGCCCGCCTGCCCCGGCATGGCGGGCGTGGGCGGCTTCTCGCCCGACTCCTGCCGCCACGGGGTGGCGCGCCGGGCCGAGGCGATGAGCGCCCGCAGTGCCATGGTGCGCAGCTCCGCGTCGTCGGTGTGGTCGACCACGCCGAGCCAGGCCGCGGCCGTGTCCGACTCCGCCGACGCGATCACGGCGGCGGCCGAAGCCTGATCCGTCACCGGCTTCGGCGGCACGTACGCCGCCTCGGGGGCGGCCGGGGTGGCCCCGGAAGCGCTCAGCACCTTGACGGACAGCTCCCGGCGCTTGACGTGCTCGGCCGCGCCATCGGCGACGGCCTTGTCGAAGTTGGCCGGCAGGAACGCGCTCACCAGGCCATAGACCCAGATCGCCGCGTGCTCGGCGGCCAGTGCCTGCTGCAGCGCGTCCACCGCCTCGGCAGGCAGCTGCTTCGTGGTGGGCTCGGTGAGCGTCGCGGCGGCCTCGCCGGGGCCGAGCTTGTCGATCCGCTGCAGGCCCGCGCAGCCGGCCGCGATCGAGGCGAGCAGCCCCGCGCGGTATCTGGGCAGCGTCGGTACCAGCTGTTCGGCCTGCTTGCGGGCTTCGGCGAGGCGTTTCTTGAGCCCGTCCAGCCCGGGCTCGGCCGCCGCTACGGGCGCCGGGGCGGTCGGCTTCGGCCGGTTCAGCCTGTCCACTTCGGACTTCAGCGCGGTGGCGTGCGCGGCGCGCGCGTCGGCCACCTGCACGGCCACCTCGCCGTCGTTGCCGCCGGCCAGTGCCTTGGCCGCGCTCACGTCGGCTTGCGCGGCCGCGAGCAGCGGGGCCAGCGGATCCGGGCTTTCGTCGTAGCCGGGCGAGCAGGCGGCGAGGGGGACGGCCAGTACGGCCAGCACGCCCGCTCGCAGGGCGCCGCGTCGGCTGAGGTCGGTCGGTCTTCCGGTCACGTCGGCCCATCCTGCCAGGCCCCGGGGTGCCACCGCCGCTCGCGCGTCGCGGAAGGGTCACCAGATAAGCTGAACCACTACCGACCTCAGTACTGACCAGGTTGTGGTCAGCACAGCCGAACAGGAGAGCTCCAAGGTGCCCAACGAACTCGCCAGCCGGCTGGAGCCGATAGTGGCCGAAGCCGTCACGGCCGCGGGTTTCGACCTCGACGCGTTCGAGGTGCAGCAGGCCGGCCGGCGTCAGCTGGTCAAGGTCGTCGTCGACGGAGACGACGGCGTGGGGCTGGACGAGGTGGCGCAGCTCAGCCGCGTGGTGGCCGCCGTGCTCGACGAGAACGAGCACATCCTGGTCAGCGCGTACACCCTCGAGGTCACTTCGCCGGGGCTCGACCGCCCGCTCGCGCTGCCGCGCCACTGGCGCCGCGCCAGATTCCGCCTGGTCAAGGTCACCCCGCACGAGGGGGCCGCGTTCGTCGGGCGAGTCGGCCATGCCGGTGAGCAGAGCGCGCGCGTGCTCGTCGACGGCGTGCTCTCGGACGTCAGGTACGCCTCGGTGGCCAAGGCCGTCATCGAGATCGAATTCAAGCAACCACCGGCTGAGGACCTGAAACTGTTGGAAACCGATGCCGCTGTGAACGAACCGAAGGAGGGGTCGAAGTGAACGTCGACATCGCCGCCCTGCGCGCGATCGAACGGGACAAGGACATCCCCTTCGAGACGGTGATCGACGCGATCGAGACCGCGCTGCTCACCGCCTACAAGCACACCGAGGGCCACCAGAACCACGCCAGGATCGACATCGACCGCAAGTCCGGGCTGGTGCGCGTCCTCGCGACCACCCCGGGCACCGACGGCGAGCCGGACGAGGAGTGGGACGACACCCCCGAGGGGTTCGGCCGGATCGCCGCGACCACGGCCCGGCAGGTCATCCTGCAGCGCCTGCGCGACGCCGAGCACGAGAAGACCTACGGCGAGTTCGCGGCCAAGGAGGGCGAGATCGTCGCCGGGGTGGTGCAGCGCGACGCGCGGGCCAACGCCCGCGGGATGGTCATCATCCAGGTCGGCGACACCGAGGGCGTGCTGCCCTCGGCCGAGCAGGTGCCCGGCGAGTCCTACGAGCACGGCAGCCGCATCAAGGCCTACGTCGTCGGCGTCTCCCGTGGCAACCGCGGCCCGCAGATCACCCTGTCGCGCACGCACCCGAACCTGGTCCGCAAGCTGTTCGCGCTCGAGGTGCCCGAGATCGCCGACGGCGCGGTCGAGATCGCCGCGGTGGCGCGCGAGGCGGGCCACCGGACCAAGATCGCGGTCAAGTCGACCATCAACGGCGTGAACGCCAAGGGCGCCTGCATCGGCCCGGTCGGCTCGCGAGTACGCAACGTGATGAGCGAACTGGCCGGCGAGAAGATCGACATCATCGACTACGCCGAGGACCCGGCGCGGTTCGTCGGGAACGCGCTGTCGCCCGCGAAGGTTGTTTCCGTGACGGTCGTCGACGAGCGCACCAAGACCGCCCGTGTCGTGGTACCGGACTTCCAGCTCTCGCTCGCGATCGGCAAGGAAGGGCAGAACGCCCGGCTCGCCGCCCGCCTGACGGGCTGGCGGATCGACATCCGCAGTGACGCCGCCGTGCCGGATCCCCAGCCCGATCCCGAGCCGGGTGACGAAGCACACGCAGGGGACTCGCGGCCCGCCGCGACAACCGGTTCGGCTGAGTGAAGGGCGAAGCGGTAGACTCTGGAGTGGTTCAAAGCCCGCGGCTGGGAACCGACACCCGGCAAGCCCCGGAACACCCGGTGCGAACCTGTGTCGGATGCCGGCGGCGGGACTTGAACGGTGAGTTGCTGCGAGTGGTCGCGGTGGAGGGGCACGTGGTCGTCGACGAACGTCGGCGGCTGCCGGGCCGGGGAGCGTGGTTGCACCCCGAACCCGGGTGTCTCACCAAGGCCGAGCGGCGGCGAGCCTTCCCCCGAGCACTTCGTGTTCCCGGGTCGCTCGACGTCCAGGGTCTTCGCGAACACCCGCGGTTACGTGCTGAAGCTCAGCGCACCGCCACGAACGCAAGTGGAGCCGGGAGTACCCCGGCGCCGGATAGAAACCAGGAAGCAGGTCGACCCGTCATGAGTCAGCCGTGAAGCTGAATCAATGAACGCGCGACAATAGGACGAGGTCTGCGGGTCTGCCGCCGGCCTCCCCAGAATAGGAGAGCTGTGCCAGGCAAGGCCCGCGTACACGAGCTCGCGAAAGAGCTCGGTATCACCAGCAAGGAAGTTCTCGCCAAACTGAAGGACCAGGGCGAGTTCGTCAAGTCCGCTTCGTCGACCGTCGAAGCACCCGTGGCCCGTCGCCTCCGCGACGCGTACCCGGGTAAGGGCGGCGCCAAGAAGCCCGTCCCCAGCCCCGGCCCGCCGGCGCGTCCCGCGCCCCCGGCGCCCCAGCAGCAGGCTCCGGCCGCCGCCGCTTCGCAGGCTCCCGCCGCCCAGTCCGCTCCGGCGGCCTCGGCCCCGGCCCCGCAGCAGGCGTCCAAGCCCGCGAACCCGGCGTTCCGCCCGGGTCCCGGCCCGCGTCCCGGACCGAAGGCCCCGGCTCCGGTCCAGGCGCCCGCTCCCGTCCAGGAGCAGGCTCCCGCGGCGCAGGCCCCGGCCGCTCAGGCGGCCCCGGCCGCGGCGCAGCAGGAGACCCCGGCGGCCCCGCCGTCGGCTCCGAAGACCCCGGCCACGCCGAACTCCGGTTCGGTCGTGCCCCCGAAGCCGCAGGGCCCCAAGCCCCTCGGCCCCAAGCCCGGCCCGCGCACCCCGCGTGTCGGCAACAACCCGTTCGGTGTGGGTTCCGGTGCCCCGGCCCCGCAGCGTCCGTCGTCCCCGCGTCCCGGTGGCGGCCAGCAGTCCGGTGGCGGCAACGACCGTCCGCCGCGTCCCGGTGGTGACCGTCCGGGCGGTGAGCGTCCCGCTCCCCGTCCCGGTGGCGGCGCGCCCGGTGGCGGCGGCAACCGGCCGACTCCCGGCAACATGCCCCCGCGGCCGAACCCGGGCATGATGCCCGGACGGCCCGCCCCGCGTCCCGGTGGCGGTCCCGCCGGTCGTGGCGGCCCTGGTGGCGGTCCCGCCGGTCGTGGCGGTCCCGGTGGCGGCGCCCGTGGCGGTCCCGGTGGTGGCGGCGGCGGTTTCCGTGGCGGTCCCGGTGGCGGTGGCGGCGCTGGTGGCGGTTTCCGTCCCGGTGGCGGCGGCGCTGGTGGCGGTGCCGGTGGCGGCTTCCGTCCCGGCGGTGGCGGTCCCGGTGGGGCCCCGGCCGGTGGCGGCGGTTTCCGTGGCGGCGGCGGTGGCCGTGGCGGCCCCGGTGGCCGTGGTGGCACGGCGGGTGCCTTCGGGCGTCCCGGCGGTCCCGCGCGCAAGGGTCGCAAGTCCAAGCGCCAGAAGCGCATGGAGTACATGGACAACATGCAGGCGCCCAGCGTCGGTGGCGTTCGCCTGCCCAAGGGCAGCGGCGAAACGATCCGCCTGCCGCGTGGCGCTTCGCTGACCGACTTCGCCGAGAAGATCGACGCCAACCCGGCTTCGCTGGTGCAGGTGCTCTTCCACCTCGGCGAGATGGTCACCGCGACGCAGTCCGTGTCGGACGACATCCTCGAGCTGCTCGGCGGCGAGATGAACTACGTCGTCCAGGTCGTCAGCCCGGAGGAAGAAGACCGCGAGCTGCTCGGCACCTTCGACATCACCTATGGCGACGACGCCGGTGGCGAGGAGGACCTCCGGGTCCGGCCGCCGGTCGTCACCATCATGGGTCACGTCGACCACGGTAAGACCCGCCTGCTCGACACGATCCGCAAGACGAAGGTGCGTGAGGGCGAAGCCGGTGGCATCACCCAGCACATCGGCGCCTACCAGATCGAGACCGAGCTCGAGGGCAACCCGCGTCTGGTGACGTTCATCGACACGCCGGGTCACGAGGCGTTCACCGCCATGCGTGCCCGTGGTGCGAACGCCACGGACATCGCGGTCATCGTGGTTGCGGCCGACGACGGCGTCATGCCGCAGACGGTCGAGGCGATCAACCACGCGCAGGCCGCCAAGGCCCCGATCGTGGTCGCGATCAACAAGATCGACAAGGAAGGCGCGAACCCGGACAAGATCCGGCAGCAGCTGACCGAGTACAACCTCGTGGCCGAGGAGTACGGCGGCGACACGATGTTCGTCGAGATCTCGGCGCGGGAGAACATCAACATCGATGGTCTCCTCGAGGCGATCCTGCTGACCGCCGACGCCGCGCTGGACCTCCGGGCCAACCCGGACATGGAGGCACAGGGCGTCGCGATCGAGGCACACCTCGACCGCGGTCGCGGTCCGGTCGCCACGGTCCTGGTGCAGCGAGGCACGCTGCGTGTCGGTGACTCCGTTGTCGCCGGTGACGCGTACGGCCGCGTGCGGAAGATGGTCGACGAGCACAACGTCAACGTCACCGAGGCGACTCCGTCGCGTCCGGTGCAGGTCATCGGGTTCACCTCGGTGCCCGGCGCCGGTGACACCTTCCTCGTCGTCGACGAGGACAGGGTCGCGCGGCAGATCGCCGAGCGGCGTTCGGCCCGTACTCGCAACGCGCTCAACGCTTCGCGGCGTAAGCGCGTCAGCCTTGAAGACCTCGACGAGGCCTTGAAGGAGACGAGCACCCTTAACCTGATCATCAAGGGTGACAACTCGGGTACGGTCGAGGCCCTCGAAGCCTCGCTCATGCAGCTCGACGTCGGCGAGGAAGAGGTCGAGCTCAACGTGGTCCACCGCGGTGTCGGTGGCGTCACGGAGTCCGACATCGACCTCGCGACCGCGTCCAACGCGATCGTGCTGGGCTTCAACGTGCGGGCACAGGGCAAGGCGACCGAGCGGGCCACCCGCGAGGGCGTCGACGTCCGGTACTACACGGTGATCTACCAGGCCATCGACGAGATCGAGGCCGCGCTCAAGGGCATGCTCAAGCCGATCTACGAAGAGGTCGAGCTGGGCAAGGCCGAGATCCGCGGCATCTTCAAGTCGTCGAAGGTCGGCACGATCGCGGGTTGCATGGTCATCTCGGGCGAGATCAAGCGCAACGCCAAGGCGCGCCTGCTCCGCGACGGCAACGTCATCATCGAGAACCTGCCGATCAACTCGCTGAAGCGCGAAAAGGACGACGTCACCGAGGTCCGCGAGGGCTTCGAGTGTGGTCTGACCTTGGGCAGCTACAGCGACCTGAAGCTCGGCGACGTGATCGAGACCTACGAGCAGCGCGAGAAGCCCCGCTCGTAAGGCGTAACGACCCGAGGGTGTGTGTCCGTTTCGGCGGGCACACACCCTCGGGTCTCCCACCTACCCCACCCTGATGCCCATGTACGTCGGAGCCCTGGAGCTCGACATCCTGCTCGGCGATGTCCATTCGCTGAAGCAGAAGCGGTCAGTGGTCAAGCCGGTCGTGTCCGAGGTGCGTAAGCGCTTCGACGTCTCGGTGGCCGAAGCGGGTCACCTGGACCTGCACCGGCGGACCCTGATCGGCGTATCCGTGGTAGCCGCGAGTGGCGAACACATTCGCGACGTGCTCGACTCGTGCGAACGGTTCGTGGCCTCGAGACCGGAGTTCGAACTGATCTCCGCGCACCGCAGGCTCTACGGCCCCGAAGACTGATTTGTGAAGAAAGAAGGGGAATCCCATGGCTGATCCGGCTCGCGCGCGCAAGCTCGCCAAGCGGATCTCGCAGATCGTCGCGTCCGCGATCGAGCACGAGATCAAGGACCCGCGGCTGAACTACGTGACGATCACCGACACGAAGATCACCGCCGACCTGCACGACGCCACGATCTTCTACACCGTCCTCGGCGACAAGCTCGACTCGCCGCCGGACTTCACCGCTGCCGCGCTGGCACTGGAGTCCGCTCGCGGGGTCCTGCGGTCGAAGGTCGGTGCGGGCACCGGGGTGCGGTACACGCCGACGATCATGTTCGTGGCCGACAAGATCCCCGAGGACGCCAAGCGCATCGAGGATCTGCTGGCCAAGGCCCGCGAGTCCGACGCGGAGGTCGCGCGCCGGTCCGCCGGGGCGCAGCACGCGGGCGAGGTGGACCCGTACAAGGCGCCTCGCGAAGAGGTCGCCGAGGACGAACTCGCGGAAGAGGAAAGCAAGGGCTGAGCCGTGGCAGCGGTCTCGCGGCGCGGTGTCCTGCTCGGGGGCGCCGGTGTGCTGCTCGCGGCGTGTTCGGCGCCGGGGCGGTCACCGATCGTGTCCGGGCCGTCGGCGGTGGTGCCGCCCTCGGCGGCCGCCCCGCTCGACAAACCGGTCACCGTGCAGCGGATGCGCTCGGCGGCCAGGGGCACCGACGTCGACCTCCTGCTGGTCGCGCCCACGGGGGTGCCCGCGAAAGGGCTGCCGGTCTGCCTCGCCCTGCACGGCCGCGGCGCGAACGCGCGGACGTTCCTCGACCTGGGGCTGCCCGCGGCGCTGGACGAGGCCGTGGCCTCGGGGGTGCCCCCGTTCGCGGTGGCCGCCGTCGACGGTGACCACTACTGGTCCGACGTCGGCACCGGTGACGATCCCCAGCGGATGCTGTCGCAGGAGGTTCCCGGCTGGCTCCAGCAGCGTCAGCTCCGGCCGGCCGCGGCGGTGCTGGGCATCTCGATGGGCGGGTTCGGCGCGCTGCGTTTCGCCAGGGACCACCACGAGCTCAAAGCCGTCGCCGTCTGCAGCGCGGCCCTGTTCGTCAGCTGGAGCGACGCGAAGTCCCGGAAGGTGTTCGCCGACCGCGAGCAGTGGGAGGCCAACGAGCCCTTGCTGCACACGGACGAGCTCCGCGGCCTTTCCACCGGGGTGTGGTGCGGCACGGAGGACCCGTTCGCCGGCGCCGACCGCAAGCTCATCAAGGCCGTCCAGCCCGAGGTCGCGAAGCTGTCCGAAGGCGGGCACAACGACCAGTTCTGGCGGGGCGTGCTCCCCGACGTGCTGAAGTTCGTCGGCGAGAACCTCGCCGCGACCTGATCCCGGCCCGCGGATCTGCCGTGAGGCCCCGCGCGGGAGCACAATGGGAGGTGCGGGTGATCCCGCACCGAGACGGCCACCCAGGGAGGTCGGTGCTGATGCTGCATTCCGACCTTTCCCCTTCCGGGTGTACGGGAGTCCTCGTCGTCGCCACCAGGGGGACCGGTGGCCCCGGCGAGGTGCTGATCAAGATCAGGGGAGGCCTGGAAACCTTCCTCGCTTGGTCCGACACGACACTGCCGAAGGGGACGACCGTGCTGGTCGTCGATTCCCGCGGCGGGCGCACGGTCGACGTCGTGCCCTGGGTCGTCCCGGACCAACCGAGTAGTCCCTCCTAGGAGCACAGCGATGTTCGGCTACCGCGTTCCGGCGCCCAATGAGGCGATGCTGATCTCCGGCGGCAAGAGCAGCCAGGGCTCATCCCCTTTTCGGGTCGTCACCGGGCATGGCACCTTCGTCATGCCCGTTTTTCGCAAGGTGCGCTTCCTGACCCTCGCCATGTGCGAGGCCGAGGTGACCGAGGTCTGCGTCACCAAGCAGGCCATCGCGCTCAACGTCCGCGCGGTGATCGCGTTCAAGGTCGGCAACGACACCGAGAGCATCGTCAACGCCGGGCAGCGGTTCCTGTCCGACCAGGACCAGATGTCCATCCTGACCGGCCGGATCTTCGCCGGGCACCTGCGCTCCATCATCGGCTCGATGACGGTCGAGGAGATCATCACCGAGCGGCAGAAGCTGGCGACCGAGGTGCTCGACGGCTCGGCGGTGGAGATGGCGAAGATCGGTCTCACTGTCGACGCGCTGCAGATCCAGTCGATCGACGACATGAAACTGGGGTACATCGCGGCCATGGCCGCCCCGCACAACGCCGCCATCCAGCGGGACGCGCAGATCGCGCAAGCGGTGGCGAACCAGAAGGCCGCGGAGGCCGAGCAGCAGTCGCAGCGCACGCAGGCGGAGTACGGGCGCCAGACGTCCATCGTGCAGGCGCATTACCGCGCCGAAGTGGACAAAGCCCAGGCCGAGGCGGCCCAGGCTGGGCCGCTCGCGCAGGCACAGGCGCAGCGTGAGGTCATCAACGCGCGGACCGAGCTGGCCCAGCGTGAGGCCGAGCTGCGTCAGCAACAGCTGGTGGCCGAGGTGATCAAGCCCGCCAACGCGGAGGCCGAGCGGATCCGCATCCTGGCACTGGCCGACGCGGAGAAGATGCGCGTCCAGGCCGCCGCGGCGGCGTCGAACAACCGCGTCGCGCTCGACCGGATGCTGATCGACCAGCTGCCGCAGATCGTCCGCGAGGCGGCGCTGGGCCTGAAGGGCGCCAACGTCAACATCCTCAACGGCGCGGACGGCATGGGGGAGATGGCGGCCGGGCTCGTCGGACAGGGGCTGGCGATCCTGGACTCGGTGAAACGGGGGCTCGGCGAACCCGCGTCCACCACCGAGCCGGTTTCCGAGCCCACGTCACCGGAGAAGGTCGAGGAGAAGAAGCCTCGCGGGGAAATCACGGCGGCGTAGGGGAGCGGACCGTGTCGCCAGTGGCGGCGCGGTCCGCTTCAGTCTTCGGGCAGCACGGTCGACCGGCCGCGTCCGAAAACCGATGCCTTTCGACTGGAAAGCCGGCACAGGCCAGTGAGGAAAGACAAGGAGAAGAGCAACGGGGGCGGGGGTGCCTTTTCGGGCATCCCGCCCTGCACCGCGCACGACCCCGATGCTCTTCTTTCCGATATCCGCACAAGCTAGTTTTCCCAGCACGAAGACTCGGCATTCGGGCGCTTGGAGCTAACCGTGGAATCTCCCTATGTAAGCACCGTCCAGAGTCGGATCGACGACTTCATCCGACTGCTTGCACGCCACTGGGACGACAATGATCAATTCACCTGGGGAAAGCTTCAGATGAGTGCGTGGGGTGGCGGATTCGGCATTTCTGACCAGGACGAACTTGATCGAATCTTCGGCTCGTTGTCGCTACCGGCACCGCCGCGGTCCGCAGCCGACATTCGCCTTCGCCGGACCGCCACGATCCGGGCCGAACTAGCCTTCCACGGCCTGCCGGTGGGCCGACCGGATCCACAACCCAGGGATCTCCACGAATTCCAGGCCGAATCCGATGACGACTACGATGGTCCCCGCCGCGTGACCAGACACGACGACTTCGACAGCGAGGAAGGCGAAACGGACGGCGAATCCGACTCGGACTCCGGCGGGGATTTCGACAGGGATTTCGACAACGAGGAAGGCGAAACGGACGACGAGGTGTGGTTCGCTGTGAAGAATTCGCCGTCAGACACCCGGCCGGCGGCATCGCCGGCCGAAACCTTCACCGAGCTGCACCAGTCGGCGATCACGATCGCCTTGGACGGGCCTCACAAGTTCACCATTGAAGGCCCCGGCGGACCCGCCGGGATCACGCGTGCCACCGGTGTCTGGATGCGTGCCGAGCCCGCGGGAGACGGCGACCGCCGGTTCATCGAGGCGGTCGCCGCCCGGCACGACGCACAGTCGCATGATGTGGTGCTCCCGTTCAGACTGTCCATGCTGGTGGGGACGGGCCAGGTTGGGCTGCTGCTGGCCGAACTGCTGGTCAAGTACACAACGCGAGGATTCGTCAACCAGGCGACCGGCCAGTGCGTGACCGTGGGCGGCCGCGATCTGCAGCTGGTCCGGTCCGTGGCCCTCACCTGCCCGAACCCGATCATCTGTCGTTCACAGCTCGTTCAGGGGGCCATCCTCAAACTGGACGTGCGACTGCTGGGGGACAGCAGCGACGCTGGCGACGACCTGGCCATCAGCTGGAGGATTGACTGCACCCTGATCGATCCGGTCCGGACACCTGGTGGCAGCGCGCGAATCACCAGGAAGGGCACGGTCCGGCTCGCGGACGGCAAGGTGGCCGGCTATTCGGGCAATCGGATGCTCGGGTGACGCGGCCGGCAAGCCGCCTGCTGCCGTACCACTCGCGCACCACGATGCCCGCGACTTCGGCCGCAACCACGTCAGCGTTGGCCGAGCGCCTGTTCGGCGCGGTGGGCGGCTTCGGGACATCGCGTTGCGAATGTTCATCCACGTAAGCCGGAGAGGCAGTCAGACAGGTTTGGCGGCGACCACGAGATCGCGCACGATGGCCTGGTCCACCCGGTGGGTGAACTCCGCGAACGGGCCGTCGTCGCGGACGGTCAGGCCCGCGCTGTCCAGGATCGCGACCAGCTCTTCGCGGGGCGCGACGTTGGTGTTCCAGGCGATGCCGATCGCGCCGCCGGGGCGCAGGACGCGGGACCACACCGGCACGGCCGCGGCCAGGAGGTCGCGCGGGCTGCGGGCCAGCGTCATGTCCTCGGTGCGGTGGCTGCCGTGCTGGACGCCGTACGGGGCGTCGGTGACGATCACGTCGACCGAGTTCGGGCGCAGCAGCTCGTCGGCGGTGAGGGTGTCGCAGTTGAGGTAGCTCAGTTTGCGGGTGTCGCCCGCTTTGTACTGCTCCTTGCTCAGCCCGAACTCGATGTCGAGCCGTCGGCCGAGCCGGACCTTGTTGCGCCGGACCTGGCCGGTCTCGGCGGTGTGCTTGACACGTTTGGTGCGCAGCCAGGTCTTGATGAACTGCTCGTAGGCCTCGAAGTCGCGGCCGTCGAGGTCGAGCCCGGTCGCGTGGAAGCCGTACATCATCGCCTGGTTCAGCGTGGTCCCGCGCCCGCACAGCGGGTCGAGCACGTGCAGGCCGCCGTCCAGCATCGCGGCCGGGGTCGCGGTGGCGAGCAGGGTGACGTTGAACAGGAGCTTGGTGAACAGCTCGTTCGTCTTGCCGGGGTACTTCTGGATGGTCAGCAGATCCGAGTCGAACCGCGCCAGCGGGTGCACCGTGATCGGCCGCAGCTGTTCGCCCTCGCGTTCGAACAGCGCGTAGAGCGACGACAGGTTCGAAAGCAACGCCAGGTCGCGCTCGCTCAGCGGGGTGGCGGCGGTGAACGTCACATACGGCACACCGCCGATCGAGTCCTCGCCGATGTCGGTGAGCTCGGTCTCCACGGCGAGGTCGCCGAAGACCGCCAGCTCCGCGCGCAGCAACGTCGGCGAGGAGTCGGTGTACACCCGGTTGGCTGACGGGTAGACCAGGATCGCGTACTCAGGCATCGCGCAGAGCGTAGCGTGACGCACTGTGACCTCGACTTTGGCGCAGGACATCAAGGCCGCGGCCGCGCTGCTGGCCGACGCCCACGACGTGACGCTCCTGGGCCACGTCCGCCCCGACGCCGACGCGCTCGGCAGCGCGCTGGCGCTGGGCCGGGTGCTTCACCAGCGGGGCGCCACCGTGCGGGTGTCCTTCTCGGAACCCGCCGAAGCGCCGGAAACGTTGCGTGGCCTCGACGTCGGCGGCCTGCTCGTGCCGCCGGGGCGGTTGCCGGAGACCGAGCCGCTGCTGATCGCACTGGACACGCCGACGCTCGGCAGGCTGGGCGCGCTCGGCGCCCGCGTCGCGACCGGCAAGGCCGCTGGCGGGTCGGTGCTGGTCATCGACCACCACGCGACCAACGCCCGTTATGGCACCCACCACGTGGTCGACGAGACCGCCGAAGCCACCGCGGTGCTGGTGTTCCGGCTGCTGGAGGAGCTGGGTGCCGAGCTCGACGAGCCGACGGCGCGCTGTCTCTACGCCGGGCTGGTGACCGACACGAGTGGCTTCCGCCGCGCCAGCCCTGGCGCGCACCTGATGGCCGCGCGGCTGCTGGAGGCCGGGGTGAACCCGGACGAGGTCGTCCGGACCGTGATGGAGGATCACCCGTTCGCGTGGCTGCCGATGCTCTCCGCGGTGCTGGCAGGGGCGCGGCTCGAGCCCGAGGCGGCTCAGGGGTTCGGGCTGGCCCACGCCGTCGTGCGCGCCGAGGTCGCCGCGAGCGTGCGGGTGGAGGAGGTCGAGTCGGTGATCGACGTCGTCCGGTCCACTCGCGACGCCGGGGTGGCGGTGGTGCTCAAGGAGGCCGGGCCGCTGGCCCACGGTTCCCGCTGGCAGGTTTCGCTGCGCTCGACCGGGCGGGTCGACGTCTCGGCGGCGGCCGCGGAGCTCGGTGGCGGCGGGCACCGGCTGGCGGCGGGCTGCACCACCGAGGGGACGTCGGACGAGGTGCTGGACCGGCTGCGGGCCGCACTCGGCCGGGCCCCGCTGCTCTGAACCATCCACAAGAGACAGATCCACAATGGACATACCAGACCTGCTGGCGCGCACGGAACGCAACCTCGCCGAGCACGCGTGCCACCTGCATCGCGGCCTGAGCGGCGCCTCGGTCACCGAGACCGCGGACCTGCTCGTCGCGGACAGCGGGCTCGACGACGACACCAGTACCGCCCGGATCGCCGGGACGATCAGGTCCGTCAAGGCCACCGGACGGCCGTCCTCCTGGTGGGTCGGCCCGGCGACGACGCCGTCCGACCTGCCAGGACGCCTCGAAGCGGCCGGGCTTCAGGCAGGCGAATCCGAGCAGGCGAATCCGAAGCCGCCAGGTGGGCCGAGCCGCACCACCTGCCGCCCGTGCCGGAGCTCGGCGGCCTCGAGATCCGGACCGTCGTCACCCCGGACGACCTGGCCGGGTTCGCGACCGTGCTCGCCACCAACTGGGAGCCACCGGCGGACACCGTGCAGCTACTTCGCGTCCGTCGAGGCGTCGGCGCTCGATCCGGCCTGTGCCGCGCGGTACCTGGTCGGGCGGCACGAGGGTGTCGTGGTGTGCACGGCCGAGGTGTTCTCCGTGGCGGAGTGGCCGGGATCTACAACCTCTGCACGCTCGCCTCGCACCGGCGGCGGGGCTTCGGCGGCGCGATGACGCTCGCCGCGCGGGAGCCGATCGCCGTCTTGCAAGCGTCGGCGGAGGGGGAGGCCGTCTACCGGCGGCTCGGCTTCCAGGCCTGTGGACGGTTCACGGAGTACGCGCTTTAGGCTCGTGCCCGTGGCGAACAGCGAGGAAGTCGGAGAAGCCGGTGACGAGCGGATCCCGGCGAAACGGGTGCTCGGGCTCGCCGTCCCGGCGCTCGGGGTGCTGGCCGCCGAACCGCTGTACGTGCTGGTCGACACCGCCGTCGCCGGGCACCTCGGCGCGGTGCCGCTGGCCGGGCTCGCGCTCGGCGGCGTGGTGCTTTCCCAGGTGTCGAGCCAGCTGACCTTCCTGTCCTACGGCACCACCTCCCGCACCGCGCGGCTGCACGGCGCCGGCCGCCGCGCCGACGCCGTGCGCGAGGGCGTGCAGGCCACCTGGCTCGCCCTCGCCGTCGGGCTGGTGGTCCTGGTCGCCGGGCAGTTGCTGGCCTGGCCGATCACGCGGGTGCTGTCCGGGAGCGACGAGATCGCCGCCACGGCCGTGTCCTGGGCCCGCATCGCGCTGTTCGGCGCTCCGATGATCCTCGTCACGATGGCGGGCAACGGCTGGATGCGCGGGGTCCAGGACTCCGCCAAACCGCTGCGATACGTCCTGGCGGGCAACGGGATCTCCGCCGTGCTGTGCCCGGTGCTCGTCTACGCCGCGGGCTGGGGCCTGGAAGGCTCGGCCATCGCCAACGTCGTCGCGCAGGTGATCTCCGCGGCGCTGTTCCTCCGCGCGCTCGTCCGCGAAAGGGTGCCGCTGCGGCCAGAGCCCAAGGTCATGCGCGCGCAGCTTGGACTCGGCCGGGACCTCGTGCTGCGCAGTCTCGCCTTCCAAGCCTGCTTCGTCTCCGCCGCCGCGGTGGCCGCGCGGACGTCCACCGAAGCCGTCGGCGCACACCAGGTGGTCCTGCAGCTCTGGACGTTCCTGGCGCTCGTGCTCGACTCCGTCGCGATCGCCGCGCAGTCGCTCGTCGGTGCCGCACTCGGTGCCGGGGCGAGCCGTCAGGCCAGGGGAGTGGCCGGTCAGATCACGAAGTACGGGCTCCTGCTCGGATGCGTGCTGTGTGTGGTGTTCGCGGCCGTGGCCGGGGTGCTGCCGCACGTGTTCACCTCGGACCCCGGCGTGCTCGCCGAGATCCCGCACGCGTGGCGGTTCTTCGTGGCGCTGCAACCGATAGCCGGGGTGGTGTTCGCGCTCGACGGCGTGCTGCTCGGCGCCGGGGACGCGGCTTTCCTGCGCACCGCGACGCTCGCCAGCGCCGCACTCGGGTTCCTGCCGCTGATCTGGGCGTCGCTCGCCTTCGACTGGGGCCTGACCGGCATCTGGACCGGCCTGTCGCTGTTCATGGTGCTGCGGCTGGTGGCAGTGGTCTTCCGCTGGCGCTCCGGGCAGTGGGCCGTCGTCGGCGCCGTCCGCACCGCTTAGAACGGGGCTGAGAACTGTCGCAGCAGCCGCCGCTCGAAGCCTCGGGCGCCTGTCCTTCGAAGCCGCCTACCCTGCACAAAGGACGAAAAGTCGGCCCATTCGCCCGTTTCATACCGCCACGACCGTTTCATGTGTGCCCCTGAAGGCCACCATGACAGCGTTAAACGCCGTGAAGGCTCCCATCAGGGCACACGGCAAACCTGCGGGTAGCGACCGAAGGGGACCTTCCCTCGACTCAACCTCGCAAAAGCCCCGCGCGCAGCCACTCGGCCACGGCGTCGAGCCTGCCGGGATTCCTGGCTACCAGGGAGACCGACGCCCCGCGCCGGGCGAGCGCGGCCGCCGTCGCCAGGCCGATCCCGCTCGAACCGCCGGTGATCACCGCGTGGGCACCGCGCACCAAGGTCATCGCGCCTCCTGAAATATGAATAATATTCAGGTTGTCAAGCCTGTGGTGAAACCCACCCGGATAACGGCTATGTTTCGGGGTTGTTTAGGCGATACAACTGTCAGGGCGGCAGCGTGGACGTCTCCTGTCCGCCACCCCTGCCACCAGGAGGAAACCGTGTCGCCCGCCATCGGCCGCGCAACCCGCCGGTCCTGGATCATCTGGCTGACCGCCGCCACCGTCTACCTGCTCGCCGTGTTCCACCGCACCTCGTTCGGCGTCGCCGGACTGCAGGCCGCCGACCGCTTCGGCGTCGGCGCGGCCGCGCTCGGCACGTTCACCGTGCTGCAGGTCGGCGTCTACGCGGCCATGCAGATCCCCACCGGCGTGCTCGTCGACCGCTACGGCCCGCGCCGGGTGCTCACCGCCGCCGTGCTGATCCTCGGGCTCGGCCAGGTTCTCCTGGCGGTGGCCCATTCCTACCCGCTGGGGCTGCTCGCCCGCGGTGTCCTCGGCTTCGGTGACGCCCTCACGTTCGTCAGCGTCCTGCGCCTCATCGCCGCGCACTTCCCCGGCCGCCAGTACGCCTTGCTCACGTCCTTGACCGCCACGATCGGGTACGTCGGCAACCTCGCCGCGACCGTCCCGCTCACGCTGCTGCTCGACGGACCCGGCTGGACGCCCACGTTCCTCGCCGTCGGCCTGCTGACCGCGCTCTACACCGTGGTCGTCGTCCTGCGCGTCAAGGACACCCCCTCCGGCGAGCCGGAGCCCCCGCGCGGCCGGATCGACCCGCGCGCGCTCGGCCGTCAGGTCGCGGACACCTGGCGGGTGCCGGGGACCCGGCTCGGGTTCTGGGTGCACTTCAGCACGATGTTCGCGCCGAACGTGCTGACCATGTTGTGGGGCGTGCCTTTCCTGGTGCAGGGCCAGGGGCAGCCGAAGGCCACCGCCAGCGCGCTGCTGACGGTGTTCGTGTTCGGCTCGATGGTCGGCGGCCCGACCACGGGCACCCTCATCGGACGTCGCCCGTCGCTGCGCATGCCGCTCGTGATCGGCTATCTCACCGGCGCCGCGCTGGTGTGGACGGTCATGCTCAGCTGGAGCGGGCCGGTCCCCTTGGCGCTGCTGGTGCCGTTCTTCGCCTTCCTGTCGCTCGGCGGGGCCGCTTCGATGATCGGCTTCGCGCTCGCGAGGGACTACAACCCGCTGTCGCGCGTGGGGACCGCGACGGGCGTGGTCAACGTCGGCGGCTTCGTCGCCACGACGATCGGAGCGCTTTCCGTCGGTGTGCTTCTGCAGTGGACGGGCGGAAACTTCCGGCTGTCGCTGCTCGCGATCGTGGTGATCCTCGCGCTGGGCGCGTCCCGCATGCTCGTCTGGTGGCGCAGGACACGCGCGCACCTGTTCGCGGCACAGGCCCGCGGTGAGGAGCTCCCCGTCCGGATCCGCCGCCGGCGCTGGGACGCGGCCAGTCCTGAGGACGCGGCGGTCGCCGCCGCATAGGGGTCGCGGTGTCGCGGGGGAGCGGTCGCTAAGGTTCGGCGCGTGTCTCGCCCGCAGCAGCCCCCCAAGCCCCGCCGTCCCGCCCCGCCGCCCGGGCTCGTCATCGTCGACAAACCCGCCGGGATGACCTCGCACGACGTCGTCGCGCGCGCCCGCCGGATCATGGGCACCCGCAAGGTCGGGCACGCCGGCACGCTCGACCCGATGGCCACCGGCGTCCTGGTGCTCGGCATCGAACGGGCGACCAAGCTGCTCGGCCACCTCGCGCTGGACCGCAAGACCTACCTCGCCACGCTGTCGCTCGGGACGAGCACGACCACCGACGACGCCGAGGGTGAGCCGCTCGGCGAGCGCGCCACGCCCGAAGCCGTCGCCGCCGTCACCGACGCGGCGATCGCCGCCGGGATCGCCCGGCTGTCCGGGCCGATCCAGCAGGTGCCGAGCGCGGTCAGCGCGGTCAAGATCGACGGCAAACGGGCCTACGCCCGCGTCCGCGCGGGCGAAGAGGTCGTGCTGCCGCCGCGCCCGGTCACCGTGCACCGGTTCGACCTGCTGGCCGCGCGGCGTGAAGAAGACCACCTCGAGCTCGACGCCGTCGTCGAATGCTCGTCGGGGACCTACGTCCGCGCGCTCGCCAGGGATCTGGGCGCGGATCTCGGCGTCGGCGGGCACCTGCTCGCCCTGCGCCGCACCACCGTCGGCCCGTTCACCCTCGCCAAGGCGCGCACCCTCGACCAGCTCGAGGACACCCCGGAACTCTCGCTGGACCTGGACGCCGCGGTCGCCGCCGCGTTCCCCCGCCACGACCTGGACGCCGCCACCGCGAAGGCCGTCCGATATGGACAGAAGGTCCCCGCGGCCGGCATCGAGGGCACCTACGGGATGTTCGCGCCGGACGGCCGGGTGCTCGCGCTCGGCACCGACACCGACGGGATGGCCAAGTCGGTGGTCGTCCTGCTCCCGGCCTAGGCTGGCCGCAACGGGTTTCGTCGAGGGAGAGCGCACAGTGCAGCGTTGGCGTGGTTTGGGAGACCTGCCCAGTGGCTGGGGTCGGTGCGTGGTGACGATCGGGGTGTTCGACGGCGTCCACCGCGGGCATCAGCTGCTGATTTCGAGGACCGTCGAGGCCGCCGCCGAGCGCGGGGTGCCGAGTGTGGTGCTGACCTTCGACCCGCATCCCTCCGAGGTGGTCCGGCCGGGCAGCCACCCGGCGCAGCTGACCACGTTGCGGCGTAAGGCCGAACTGATGGAGGGCCTCGGCGTCGACGTGTTCGCCGTGCTGCCGTTCACCCTCGAGCTGTCCCGCGTGCCCGCGCACGACTTCGTGCACGAGATCCTGGTCGACCGGCTGCACGCGGCGGCGGTGATCGTCGGCGAGAATTTCACCTTCGGTGCCAAGGCCGCCGGCGACGTCGCGCTGCTGCGCACGCTCGGCAAGCGGTTCGGGTTCGTCGCGTACGGGGCCGAGCTGCAGGGCCGGTCGCTGTCCGAACAGGACCGATCCGAGAGCGAGATCACCTTCTCCTCGACCTACGTCCGGTCGTGCATCGACGCCGGGGACGTGCAGGCGGCCGCGGAGGCGCTCGGCAGGCCACACCGGCTGGAGGGCATCGTCGTGCGCGGCGACGGCCGCGGCCACGACCTGGGCTACCCCACGGCCAACCTGTCCACCCCGCGGTTCGCGGCGGTGCCCGCGGACGGCGTCTACAGCTGCTGGTTCACCCGATCGTCTGATTCCGGCCGCCGGCAGCGGGCCGCGGTTTCGGTCGGCACGAATCCGACTTTCTCCGGCCGCGAGCGGACCGTCGAGGCATTCGTGCTCGACGTCGACGAGGACTTCTACGGCCAGCACGTGTCCTTGGACTTCGTCGCCAAGCTGCGGGACCAGGTCCGCTTCTCCACCTCCGAGGAGCTGGTGAAGCAGATCGACGACGACGTGGCGCGGACCAGGCGGGTTCTCGGGGCCGAGGCGTAGCCAGCCCGGCGCGGCCGGGGGAGAAACGACGAAATCACCCATGCCAGGGCGGTCCGGGTGGCAAGATACTCACGGACGGTGCAGAGCCGACGGCGTTCAGGGGAGCGGAAATCAAGGTGGAGGACCACAAGATCGTCCAGCGGAACATCGCGCTGCAGAAGCAGTGGTATGGGGAGCCGCTCGGTGATCGGGTGCGCAGGTTGGTGGTCGCCTTCGACATCTCCCAGGCTTTCCTCGCCGAGGTGCTGGGGATCAGTGCGCCGATGCTCAGCCAGGTGATGAGCGGGCGGCGGGCGAAGATCGGCAATCCGGTCGTGCTCGCCAAGATGATCATGCTGGAACGCAAGATCCTGGTCCCGGCCGTCGCCGCGGGCAACCGGGAGGCCATGCAGGCCGCTCTCGAGGACGTCCGCGACTCGAAGCCGACCGTGGGCCGCGACAACATCCCGGTCGGGGCCGTCGCCGACGACCGGGCCGTGCTCGCGGCGCTGCGTGACATCGCCGAGGACGAGGATCTCGGGGAGGCGGCCAAGCGGCTGGACGAGGACTTCCCCGCGCTCGCCGACCTGCTGCGCCGCGCGAAAGCGGCCCACTGAGCCGTGTCGTCGCTGTTCAGCGCACTGCTGCCGCCCGCTGACGTTGCCGCAGACCTAGCCGCAGACCTAGCCGCCGCGCTCGGTGCGCCCGAGCCGAGCCCGCTGCGCTGGTCCGCGCCGGAGAACTGGCACGTCACGCTCGGTTTCTATGGTCACAGCCACGGCGCGGACGACCCCGTGTCCCGGTCGGCCTGGCTCGCCGAGCGGCTTGCCGGACGGCCCGCGATCGACGTCCGGCTGGAAAAGGCGGGAACGTTTCCGGGTGTTCTGTGGTTGAGTGTGGGTGGGACAGGACTGACCGACCTGGCGCACGCCGCCGGGGCCGGTCAGGAGGACCGGCCGTACCGGGCGCACCTGACGCTCGCCTACTTCCCCACTGAAGAGCCGGAGGCGGCTCACGAGTGGGTGAAACGGCTCGCGGGGTTCAGCAGCCGGACGTGGACGGTCACCGAAGCCGTGCTCATGCGCGGTGAAGGTGGATCACACTATCGAGTGATCGACCGCTACCCGCTGAACCGCGCCTCCGAGCGCTGATCACCAGGCTGGTAGCCTCGCCCATTGGGTCCGGCTGCAGTCCGTGGCGGCCGCGACCGTCTCCCCCGCACGGAGTGTGTCCGGGGCCTCACGGCACTGATTATCTAGGAGAACAAAAGTGGCTCTGTCCACCGATGAGAAGAAGACGATCCTCACCGAGTACGGCGTGCACGACTCGGACACCGGATCCCCCGAGGCCCAGGTCGCGCTGCTCACCAAGCGCATCGTCGGCCTCACCGAACACCTCAAGGAACACAAGCACGACCACCACTCTCGTCGCGGGCTCCTGCTGCTGGTCGGCCGTCGCCGCCGGCTGCTGAACTACGTGATGAAGGCGGACATCGAGCGGTACCGCGCGCTGATCCAGCGCCTCGGCCTCCGCCGCTAGCTTGAACCCGAGGGGGAGCGACCACACCGGTCGCTCCCCCTCGGCTTAAGAACAGAACAACCGGCGCGAGCGCGCATGAGGAGTACCCCGCCGGTCCTCGGTAGTGGTTTCCGGGCACACGGCCCGGAGGCTTCGATCGAAGACCGGCCTCGTTCCTCGAGCGTCCCCGGCGACCCGGGTCCCAGGGTGGGAGACTCGCGCCGTACAGAGGAACAAAAGAGGAGACACAGCGTATGACCGACTCCAACGGAGTCACGGAGACCGAAGCCGTTATCGACAACGGCCGTTTCGGCACCCGTACGGTTCGCTTCGAGACCGGCAGGCTGGCCAAGCAGGCCGCTGGCGCCGTCGTCGCGTACCTGGATGAAGAGACCATGCTTCTCTCGGCCACCACGGCCTCGAAGCACCCGAAGGAGCACTTCGACTTCTTCCCGCTCACCGTGGACGTCGAAGAGCGTATGTACGCCGCCGGCCGCATCCCGGGCGCGTTCTTCCGCCGCGAGGGTCGTCCGTCGACCGACGCGGTCCTGACCTGCCGCCTGATCGACCGGCCGCTGCGCCCGTCGTTCACCGACGGTCTCCGCAACGAGATCCAGGTCGTCATCACCGTCCAGAGCCTGAACCCGGACGACCCGTACGACGTGCTGGCCATCAACGCCGCCTCCGCGTCGACCCAGATCGCGGGCCTGCCGTTCTCCGGCCCGATCGGCGGCGTCCGCGTCGCGCTGATCGAGGACACCTGGGTGGCGTTCCCGACCTGGAGCCAGCTGCAGAAGGCGACCTTCAACATGGTCGTCGCCGGTCGCATCGTCGGTGAAGACGTCGCGATCATGATGGTCGAGGCCGAGGGCACCGAGAACACGCTCGACCTGATCGCCGCCGGTGCCAAGGCGCCGAACGAGCAGTCCGTCTCCGAGGGCCTCGAGGCCTCGAAGCCGTTCATCCGCGCGCTGTGCGTCGCGCAGCAGGAGCTCGCCGACGTGGCCGCCAAGCCGACCGGCGACTTCCCGGTCTTCCTGGCCTACCAGGCCGACGCCTTCGACGCCGTCGCGGCGATCGCGACGGACGACCTGGCCAAGGCGCTCACCATCGCCGGCAAGCAGGACCGTGACGGCGCTGTCGACGAGGTCAAGGCCGCTGTGCTGGCCAAGGTCGGCGTCGGTGCGGGCGAGGCCTTCGAGGGCCGCGACAAGGAAATCGGCGCGGCCTTCAAGGCGCTGTCGAAGAAGATCATGCGCAAGCGCGTCCTCACGGACAAGATCCGCATGGACGGCCGCGGCCTGACCGACATCCGCCAGCTCTCGGCCGAGGTCGCCGTGATCCCGCGGGCGCACGGCTCGGCCCTGTTCGAGCGCGGCGAGACCCAGATCCTGGGCGTCACCACGCTGAACATGCTTCGCCTCGAGCAGCAGATCGACTCGCTGTCCCCGGAGAAGCACAAGCGCTACATGCACCACTACAACTTCCCGCCGTTCTCCACCGGCGAGACCGGCCGCGTCGGCACCCCGAAGCGGCGGGAGATCGGCCACGGCATGCTCGCCGAGCGCGCCCTGGTCCCGGTGCTGCCGAAGCGGGACGAGTTCCCGTACGCCATCCGCCAGGTCTCCGAGGCGCTGGGCTCCAACGGCTCGACCTCGATGGGCTCGGTCTGCGCGTCCACCCTGGGCCTGTACAACGCCGGTGTCCCGCTGAAGGCGCCGGTCGCCGGTATCGCGATGGGCCTCATCTCCGACGAGGTCGACGGTGAGACCCGCTACGTCGCGCTGACCGACATCCTCGGTGCCGAAGACGCCATGGGCGACATGGACTTCAAGGTCGCCGGCACCAAGGACATCATCACCGCGCTGCAGCTGGACACCAAGCTCGACGGCATCCCGTCGGAGGTCCTCGCGGCCGCGCTGAACCAGGCCAAGGACGCCCGGCACACGATCCTCGAGGTCATCGCCGAAGCGATCGACGCCCCGGACGAGATGAGCCCGTTCGCTCCTCGCGTCACCAGCGTCAAGGTCCCCGTGGACAAGATCGGCGAGGTCATCGGCCCGAAGGGCAAGATGATCAACTCGATCACCGAGCAGACCGGCGCCGACATCTCCATCGAGGACGACGGCACGATCTACGTGGGCGCGGCCGACGGCCCGTCGGCGGAAGCGGCGATCGACATGATCAACGCGATCGCCAACCCGCAGCTGCCCAAGGTCGGCGAGCGTTTCCTCGGCACCGTGGTGAAGACGGCCGCGTTCGGCGCGTTCGTCTCGCTGCTGCCGGGTCGCGACGGCCTGGTGCACATCTCCAAGCTGGGTAACGGCAAGCGCATCAACAAGGTCGAGGACGTCGTCAACGTCGGTGACAAGCTCCGCGTGGAGATCGCCGACATCGACAACCGCGGCAAGATCAGCCTGATCGTCGTCCAGGAAGAGGACGCGGCCGCCGCCGCTGCCGCTCCCGAGGCCGAGAAGGTCGACGCCCAGTAAGTCGGTCGTCCAGTTCCACTGAATGTCATGAAAGGGTCGTTCAGGACAATTTTTGTCCTGAACGACCCTTTCATGACATGGTCTTGAGTAAGGGATCCATGGCGTCGTTGGTTTCCGGGCACGAGCAGCCCGTCGGCAGTACCCGCACCCTCGAGTCCACCGCGGACGGTGCGATCGTCAAACGCAGCGTCCTGCCGGGTGGTCTCCGGGTGATCACCGAGCACGTGCCCGCGTCGCGATCGGCGACCGTCGGGCTGTGGGTCGGGGTCGGCTCGCGTGACGAGCCGTTGAACGTCGCCGGGGCCGCGCACTACCTGGAACACCTGCTGTTCAAGGGCACGAGCAACCGGGACGCCACGCAGCTCGCCGAGGAGATCGACGCGGTCGGCGGTGAGTTCAACGCGTTCACGTCCAAAGAGCACACCTGCTACTACGCGCAGGTGCTCGACGAGGACCTGCCGCTGGCGATGGACCTCGTCACCGACGTCGTGTTCGAGGCGCTGTGCGCTCCGTCCGATGTGGACACCGAGCGCAGTGTCGTGCTCGAAGAGATCTCCATGCGCGATGACGACCCCGAGGACCTGCTGCACGAGACCTTCGTCGGCGCGATCCTCGGCGACCACGCGCTCGGCCGCCCGGTGCTCGGCACCGAAGAGTCCATCACCGGCATGTCGGCGACAGCGCTGCGCGGGTTCTACAAGCGTCGCTACGCCATGCCGCGCATGGTGCTCGCGGTCGCCGGGAACGTCGAGCACAACCAGGTGCTTCGCTTGGTGCGTAAGGCTTTGAAGGGCAAGCTGACCGGTCCGGGCACGCCGGTCGCGCCGCGTGCGGGACGCGCGCGCATCCAGCCGGTGAACAAGCTCGCGCTGCACACCGACGACACCGAGCAGGCACACGTGATGCTCGGCCTGCGCTCGATTTCGCGGCACGACGAGCGGCGTTTCGCGCTGTCCGTGCTCAACGCGGCGCTGGGCGGCGGCATGAGTTCGCGGCTGTTCCAGGAGATCCGCGAGCGTCGCGGGCTGGCGTACCAGGTGTACTCCTCGGTCGCGAGCTACGCCGACATCGGGCACATGTCCGTCTACGCCGGTTGCCAGCCCGAAAAGCTGGGCGAGGTCGCCGGGGTGATCCGCGAGGTGCTCGACGAGGTCGGCCGCACCGGGCTGACCGACGCGGAAGTGTTGCGCGCCAAGGGTCAGCTGCGTGGCGGGCTGGTGCTCGGCTTGGAGGACACGTCCTCGCGCATGTCGCGCATCGGCAAGAACGAACTGAACTACAGCCAGTATCTCGGCGTGGACGACACGGTCGCCCGCATCGACGCGGTGACCTCCGAAGAGGTGTGTGCGCTCGCTCGCACTCTGCTGCGCCGCCCCGGCGGGGTCACGGCCGCGGCGGTGGTCGGCCCGTACGCTCACGCCGACGACCTGCCGGACGACCTGCACGAGGTGATCGCGTCATGACCGAAGAGAACGCCCCGATCCGCGTCGGCGTGCTGGGCGCGCGCGGCCGGATGGGCATGCAGGTGGTCGACGCGGTGACCGCCGCGCCCGGGATGACCGTGGTGGCGGCGATCGACACCGGCGACGACCGTGACGTGCTCACCGGCGCCGAGGTGGTCGTCGACTTCACCCATCCCGACGCCGTGATGGACAACCTGCGCTTCGCCGTCGAGAACGGTCTCCACGCGGTCGTCGGCACCACCGGCTTCAGCGAGGAAAGACTGGCGCAGCTGAGCGGCTGGCTCGAGGCCAAGCCGGAGCTGGGTGTGCTGATCGCGCCGAACTTCGCGCTGGGCGCGGTGCTGGCCATGCGCTTCGCGCAGCAGGCGGCCCGGTTCTACGAGTCGGCCGAGATCATCGAACTGCACCACAACCGCAAGGCCGACGCGCCTTCGGGCACGGCCGCGCACACCGCCCGCCTCATCGGCGAGGCCCGTGCCGAGGCCGGTCTGAAGCCGGGCGACGACGCCACGACGTCCGAACTGGACGGTGCCCGTGGCGCGCTCGTCTCGGACGTCCGCGTGCACTCGGTCCGGCTGCCGGGCCTGGTCGCGCACGAGGAGATCCTGTTCGGCGCCGAGGGCGAGACCCTGACCATCAGGCACGACTCGATGGACCGCTCGTCGTTCATGCCGGGCGTGCTGCTCGGCGTGCGTTCGGTGGTCACCAAACCCGGCCTCGTCGTGGGCCTGGAGAACGTGCTGGAGCTCTGACGAACCGTGCGTGCCCGTAACGTCGCGCTGCTGATGACCGCCGCGCTGATCGTCTACCTCGTTCTGCTCGCCGGCCGCGCGGTGGCGCTGTTCCAGGCCGGGGGAGCGGCCGGGATCCTGCTCGGTATCGGCGTGCTCCTGTTGCCGCTGCTGGGGATCTGGATCGTCGTCACCACCTGGCGCTCCGGCATCCGCATCCAGCAGCTCTCGCGCAGGCTCGACGCCGAGGGTGCCCTCCCCGACGTCTCCGACCTGCCGCGGCGCCCGTCCGGCCGCGTCGACCGGGAAGCCGCCGACGGCTGGTTCGACGCCCGCCGCGCCGAGGTCGAAGCGGCGCCGGAGGACTGGCGCGGCTGGTACAAGCTGGCGTACGCCTACGACATCGCCGGTGACCGCCGCCGGGCCCGTGAAACCATGCGCAAGGCCGTCGACCTGGAATCCCAGGACCACTGACCCTGCCGGTCCCGGTACCCCCGCCACCTCGCCGTGATGGTCCCTGAAGGCCACCATCACAGCGTCTAACGCCGTCATGGTGGCCTTCAGGGGCCGCGGACCAGGGGTGCGAACGGCCGGTTGGTTCAGTGGTGGAAGAACCCGGCGAACATCGCCGGGGACGCCGCGAGGGCGCTGAAGCGGATCCAGCGGCCCAGCAGGCCCGCGGTGAGGAACGTCGACAGGCGCATCCGCACCAGGCCCGCCAGTACGCTGGTGGCCATGAACGGCGGCAGCCCGAGCAGGGAGCTGACCCCGTAGGTGCCGGACATCCAATGCGGGTGACGGTGGCAGCGCTCGCGAAGGGCGTCCAGCTTGCCGCGGATCTTCTTGGTGCGCAGGTGCCATCGCTCGCGGCGCGCGGACGGCGGGCGCTCGCGATGCAGGCGGTCGTGCAGGAATTTGGGCAGCCTGATGGTGCCGCGCGCGGCGAGGAAGTACAGCAGTTTCCCGGCGATCTGGCCGATCGCGACGACCGCGCCGAGCACGAACCAGTGCATGCCCGGTTCGTTGGCCACCAAGCCGATCACGAACACCTCGACACTGATGAGCGGCACGATGGCGGAGCCGAACGCGACGCCGAGCGTCACGAGCAACCAGCCGAACATGACGCCTCCAGACGAACCTCGTCTTCCCAAGCTATCAGTCGAGAGTTCCCGCACACTGGGGTTTACCCCACTCTTCGTGGTCGGGCGGGCACCAGAAGATCACCCGCCCGTCGGCTCCCGGACACTTTCCGCTGGCAGGCTGGCCAGGTGGCCGAAGAGCAAGAAACCCTCGGCCGTACCCCCGCGGACAGGTTCTCCGGATTCTGCGCGGCCGTGGTGCGGCGGCTGCCGTTCGGCATGGACGGCGTCGTGGCGCCCAGTTTTCTCGGCTTCGCGCTGATCAACGGTTTCACCTTCGGGGTGGACTTGCTGCTGCTCACAGCGTTCCACGGCTGGCTGGGGCTGCCGCTGTGGCTCTCCATCACGCTGAGCTACCTCGGCGCGTTCGGGCTGAGTTTCGTGCTCAACCGAGGCCTGAACTTCCGCTCGCACGCACCGGTGGGCAAGCAGGCGGCGTTGTACGCGCTGGCCATCGCCGTCAACTATTTCGTCTTCCTGCTCGGCGTCGGCGGCGGGCTCGCGGTGCTCGGCGTGCAATATCACCTTTCGCGCATCGCGGCGGGCGCCTGCGAAGGGGTTTTCATGTACTCCGCGCTGCGCTGGGTGGTGTTCGCCCGGCCGCGTGAGCGGGTCAGTCCTTGAGTTCCAGCTCCAATGTGCCGGTCAGCCGGACTTCGCGGACCGTGGTCTCGCCGGTGTCGAGGGTGCGGACGGTGCCCTCGGGGGTCCAGCCCGCCCGGCGGAAGAAGCCCAGCGAGGCGTGATCGGACTGGGCGACCCAGCTGATCCCGCGGCTCGCACCTTCCCCGCGCAGCCCGGTGGCCGCGGTGCCCAGCAGGCGTCCCGCGTGGCCGCGACGTCCCCAGCGCGGCTCGACCAGTAGCGAAGCGATGAGCCCGGTGGCCTCGGCGTCTTCGGGCAGTGACCCGTCGGCGGCGGCCATCTCGCTCTCCGGGGCCCTACCCGCGACGCAGAAGCCGACCGTGAAGCTGCCTTCGGTCGCCACGTAGACCTGGGTGCCAGGGAACTCGATCGCGGTGGCCCACTGCTGCTCGGCGTCGGTCTGCTCCAGCAGGCTCAGCGCGTGTGCGCCGATCAGATCGGCATACGCCGTCTGCCAGGTCTCGCGCTGGATGCGGGCGATCTCAGCGGCGTCGGACACGGTTGCTGGGCGGACTTCGGCGGCGGCCATTCCGGCAATGTAGCGCGGTGTTCGGAAACTGTCGGTGGTGGCTGGCACGATGGGCGCACCATGCAGACGATGAGCATTCCGGTGGCCCGGCGGATCGCACTGGCCGCGCAGGGTTTCGCCGATCCCCGTCCCGAGTCCGCGCCGACCAGGCGGCATCTGCGGCGCGTGCTTTCCCGAGTCCAGCTGCTCCAGCTGGACTCGGTGAACGTCGCGGTCCGCGCGCACTACATGCCGCTGTTCTCGCGCCTCGGCGCCTACGAGTCCTCGCTGGTCGACGACGCGGCCTGGTCGCACAGCACGAAGCGGCCGCGCTTGCTGGTCGAGGCGTGGGCGCACGAGGCGAGCCTGCTGCCGATGGAGGACTGGCCGCTGCTGCGGTCCGGCGCGAAGCGCATGGGCTGGTGGACGAACTACGCCCACATCCTCGAGAAGACCCCGGCGCTGGTCGACGACATCGTCGCGGTGGTCAAGGAACAGGGCCCCATCGGCGCCGGTGGCATCGAGCGTGCGCTCGCGAGTGACTCGGTGACGCGCGCGCCCGGCTCGTGGTGGGAGCGCTCGGAGGTCAAGAAGGCTTGTGAATGGCTGTTCGGCATGGGCCAGCTGACGACTGGCACCCGCCGGTCGTTCGAGCGGCTCTACGACCTGACCGAGCGGGTGGTCCCGCCGGAGATCCTCGCCAAGCGGGTCTCGGCCGAGGAGGGCGCCCGCGAGCTGATCACCCGCTCCGCGCTCGCGCTGGGCGTCGCGACCGAGACCGATCTGCGTGACTACTACCGTCTCGGCCCCCAGGTGAGCCACCAGGCCGTCGCGGAGCTGGTCGAAGCCGGGGTGCTGGAGCCGGTCGGCGTGGACGGCTGGCGCAACCAGGCGTACCGCCATGTCGACGCCCGCACCCCGCGCGCGATCACCGGCCGCGCGTTGCTGTGCCCGTTCGACCCGCTGATCTGGGAGCGCGCCCGCACGGAGCGGCTGTTCGACTTCTTCTACCGCATCGAGATCTACGTTCCCGAGCCCAAACGCGTGCACGGCTACTACGTCTTCCCGTTCCTGCTGGACGGCGAGCTGGTCGCCAGGGTCGACCTGAAGGCCGACCGGGCCGCCGGAGTCCTCCGGGTGCAGGGTGCGTTCGCCGAACCGGAGGCCGACCACGCGCGAGTCGCGTCCGAGCTGGCCGCGGAGCTGCGCGTGATGGCCGGGTGGCTCGGGCTCGACGGCGTCGCCGTGGGAAAGCGGGGCGATCTCGCCGGAACCCTCGTCCGCCTGGTGCTATGAACGGACCGGTTATGGCGAAAAACGCCATGACCGGTCCGTTCATCTCGGTTGAGAGGCCTACTGGACCGCCGCGGTCAGCACCGCGTTGCCGGAGCCCGTCCGCCCGCGCACCCGCAGCGGCACATCGCCCTCGGGCGGGGTGTCGCCGAAGTCGAGTTCGCTGGACACGGTGCCGGAGCTCGAGGTCAGGTCGACCTCGGCCGCGACGCCCGCGCGGATCCCGATCCGGACCTCGCCGGAGCCGGTGATCAGTTCCAGTGAACCCGAGGCGGCTTCGGCCACCGCGAGGTCGCCGCTGCCGCTGCGGACCAGCACGTCACCGGCCACCTCGCCGAGCCAGATGTCGCCGGTGCCGGTGGCCACCGTGGCGGAGCCCGCCAGCGAAGCCGCTTCGACGTCGCCGCTGCCAGTGCGCAGCTGCAGCCCGGAAAGCACCGGGCCGAGCTTGATCGCGCCGGAACCGGTGCGCACGACGGTCGCGCCGTCGGCGCGTTCGAGGGTGATCTCGCCGGAGCCGGTCGCGAGGTTGGTGCGGCCGGCCGTTCCGGTCACCTTCACGTCGGCCGCGCCCGCCCGCACGTCGAGGTGGGAGCCCGCCGGCGCCTCGACGAGGACGGACAGGGGCGTCTTGCGCAGCGGGAGCGCCTTGGCCGCCTGGATCACCAGCCGGTTGCCCACCTTCTCGACCCTGGCTTCGCGCAGCGCGTCGCCCGGCCCGGAGTCCTGGCCGCCGCCGAACGGCGCGCCGAACTGGCTGCCGAACTGGCTGCCGAACCGCTCGCCGACCCAGTCCAGCATGCCGGACAGGCCGTCCACCCACGGTGGCTTCGCCGACTCGTCCGGCCGGACCTCGACCCGGGCCCCGCCCTCGCTGCCTTCGGCCGCCAGGCGGATCTCCACGCGCCCCACGATCAGGCTGATGTCGATCTCCAGCGGCCCCTCGGCCGCGAAGGTCTCCACGCGGACGTCGTTGTCGCCGGTCGTCGTCTCGCTGTTGCTCGTCTCGTTGTCGCTCATCGTCGCCCTCTCAGCCCTGGACCCAGCCGTGCAGACGGCTGCCGGTCCGGCTTCCCTTGTCGCGGTCGTGTTCCTGCTTGGTGTGGTGTGCCGAGGCGCTGCCCAGCGCGCCCTGGACCGCCTGCGAAACGAACGTGTTCAGCGACACGCCCTGCGCGGCGGCGGCCTGTTCGGCCTGTCCCTTGATCTGCTCGACGATCCGGAGCGTGATCCGGCTGATGTCGCCGCCGTCCATCAGCGGCATCGACGGCGTCTCACGGGGGCTTTCCCGTGGCTCGGGCTCGGTCCCGGCGGAGCCACCGGTCACGACCACCCGCACGTCGCGCCCGTCGAGGCGGACGTCGACCACGTGGCCGGGCAGGCTGGCGGTGACCTCGGCGGCGAGGTCGGCCAGCGCGTTCATCAGGTTGAGGCGGACGGCGGGCTCGAGCGCCGCGGACAGCAGGGCGGCCGCACGCCGCGTCTGCTCGTCCCCGGCCGAGGCAGTGGTCGCGAGGTCCTCGCGAAGGTTGGCGATATACGGCGTCAGGTCCATGACACCACTATGGCGTCACATCTGACGTCAGTCAAGGAACCAGTGACATCGTCTGACGGCACGGTGATGTCATCGTGGGCTGAGGTTACGCTGCCCGTGTCGTGGAGCCTGGGGCGAAAAGAGGAGTGCGAACGTGCCCGAAACCGTGTCACCGAAGGTGCAGTTGATCGCGAAGACCGAGTTCTTCCCGCCGGAGGAGGTCCCGTGGTCGACCGACGCCGACGGCGGCGAGGCGCTCGCGGAGTTCGCCGGGCGGGCCTGCTACCAGTCCTGGAAGAAGCCCAACCCGAAGACGGCCACCAACGCCGGGTACATCGACCACATCATCGAGGTCGGCCACCTTTCGGTGCTGGAGCACGGCTCGGTCAGCTTCTACATCACCGGGATCTCGCGGTCGCTCACCCACGAGCTGATCCGCCACCGGCACTTCTCCTACTCGCAGCTTTCGCAGCGCTACGTCCCCGAGAAGAACGCGGCGTTCGTCGAGCCCGAGGTCATCGCCCAGGACCCCGAGCTGCACGCCAAGTTCCTCGCGGCCGCGCAGGCCAGCGTCGACGCCTACGCCGAGCTCCTGACCGGGCTCGAGGAGAAGTTCGCCGACGTCCCGAGCGCGACCCTGCGCCGCAAGCAGGCCCGTCAGGCTGCCCGCGCGGTGCTGCCCAACGCCACCGAGACCCGCATCGTGGTCACCGGCAACTACCGGGCCTGGCGCCACTTCATCGCGATGCGCGCCACCGAGCACGCCGACGTCGAGATCCGCGCCCTGGCCATCGAGTGCCTGCGCGAGCTGCACAAGGCCGCGGGCAACGTGTTCGCCGATTTCACCATCTCGACGCTGCCCGACGGCACCGAGGTCGCTTCGAGCCCGAAGGTGCTCGAAGGCTGATGCGCCGTCTCGCGATCGACGTCCGCCCTGGGGAGTACGTCGTGGCCCGCCTCGCCGCGGACGCCCCGGTGCCGGCGGGCCTGCTGGACCCGGGTGAGCCGGTGCTGATCTCGGTGACCAGGACCCCGGAAGAGCTCTCGGTGATCTGCCCGGCCGCGCTGGCCCCGGCCGGTGCGTCGCTGGAGGAGGGCTGGCGGCTGCTGACCGTGCGCGGGCCGCTCGCGTTCACGCTGACGGGGATCA
>NZ_JAYMZS010000033.1:0-80921 GCF_035828755.1 Amycolatopsis sp. H20-H5
GCACGGCTGCCTCAAAACCCACACCCACTACAACGAAAACACAGCCTGGGCACACCACACCACCACACAAACCAGACAAAACACCACCGCCGCTTGACAAACAAAACCCAGGGATGTCTTCAGGGGCACGCATGAAACGGTCGTGGCGGTATGAAATGGGCGAATGGGTGGACTTTCCGTCCTTTGTGGAGGGTAAGCGGCTTCGAAGGACAGGTGCCCGAGGCTTCGAGCGGCGGCTGCTGCGACAGTTCTCAGACGCGTTCTGAGGGATGATCACGCGCTCACAGTACTGCGCTGACCTGAGAAGCCGCGGGACAGGCGCTCAGCCGTTTGTATCGTTTCAATGCCGCAGCGAACCGGACAGCGTGTTGTCAAGACCGGGTTCGCCCACCTCGACACGACCCTGCTCGCGAAGATGGCCGCGGTGACGGGAAAGACCGCCGATGCCACGAAGTACGCCGACCTGGCGAGCCGGATCGCCGCGGGCTTCACCAAGCGCTACTTCGCCGTGGACACCGGCGTCTATGCCAACAGGACTCAGCTCGCGTACGCGCTGCCCCCGTGACCGGGGCCAGGTCATGAAACGTTTCAGGACCTGGCTGGGCCGTCAGGCGGTGACGAGCACGAACGGGAGCCCGCAGAGTTCGGCCACCGCGGCCAGTTCGGCGCCGCGGTGGCCGGTGCCGAGCGCCCAGTGGTGCCCGACGCCGGAGCTGCTCCAGGCGTCGGTCCACTCGCCGGGATGGCAGCCGAAGTCGACGCGCGAAGTCGTGTTCCCGATGCGCAGCAACGGTCCGCCGACCACGCGGCCCTGCGAGGCGATGAGCCGGAAGCCGCCGTCGCGGTCCTGGCCAAGGCCGAACGTGGTCACGTCCCCGTGCCGGACGTCGAACTCCACGGACACGCCCCAGCCGCGCTTGCCGTGGTAGACGCCGAGGCCGCGCAACAGCGGCTTGCCGTCGCTGATCGCGAGGTGGGCCGGGCCGTCGTGCCCCATCTCGACGACGTTGTCGTGGAAGTTCAGCGCCTGGAGCTCGGTGAACGAGCCGCCCCCGCCGAGCCGGTCCATGATCAGCATCGCCAGCGAGGTCCGCAGTTCGTACTCGCCAGCCGCCGGGATGCCCCGCGCGGTGAGCAGGGACGCGCCGAGGATGAGCCCGGCGCCGACCCGCTCGTGCGTCTCGCCGTCGAGCCCGCGGTGGTAGTAGGCGAGGCTGTCGAGCCCGAAGTCGTCGACCAGCCTGTCCAGCGCGACGGAAACCGTGGCGCCCCAGCGGAGATCGCCCTCGTCGACGCTGGCGTCGACCTGGAAGACCTCCCGTGCGAGCGCGACCCGCGCCGTGGTTTCGGTCTCGGTCACCTGCTCGGTCCGCACGCGCAGGTCGTCGATCTCCAGCACCTCGACGTGCCCGCCGAGCTGGGCGGGCACGAGCGTCAGGTCGGTGGAGACGTCGAGCATGCCAGGGTAGAGGTGCCCGAGCAGGCCGTGCCGCCCGTGGCGCAGCGCGCCGCGGACGCCCGCCGCGCGGACCCACCGGCCGATCTTCTCCCAGGCGGCGGGCTCCTCCAGATATCCGCTGACGGATCGGGTTTCGATGCCGCACCGGCGGAAGGTGCTGACCAGCTCGGGCAGCGGGCAGGCGCCGCAGTAGGCCAGCCAGGCGCCGGTGTCGAAGGTGGCGTGGTCCATCGCCTCGGTCGGCTGCAGGTTCAGCAGCAGGACCGGCGCGCCGCCGCGCTGCGCGATCGGGACCAGCATCGACGCGGTCAGGTACGTCGTCAGGTACGCGACGATGAGGTCGCACCCCGCCGCGTGCAGCTTGGCCGCCGCCACCGCGCCTTCCCGCGCGTCGGAGATGAAGCCGACGTCGACGACCTCGCAGCCGGACTGCCCCATCCGCTCCGCCACCCTGGCCGCCGAGCGCCGGAGCTGGGGGAGCAGGCCGGGGAACTGCGGCCAGTACGCGCCGAGTCCGCCCGCGACCAGCCCGACCTTGGTGCGGCGGTGCTCCCGGCGGGGTAGCGCTTCGGCCTGCGTCATTGCCGGCTCCTGGGGTCCGAGGAGCCTGAAACGTATCAAAGTCGGCGGCCGTTGGGGAGTGCGGGGCTTTTCCGGAAAAGCACTGACGGGTGGGGAGGTCGGGGGTGTCCCGGCCTCCCCACCCGTCAGTGGGGGGATCAGCGGTGCGGTCAGCTCAGCGTGACTGCTCCGTCGTCGATGACGAAGGACGTCTGCAGGGAGCTGTCTTCGGTGCCGGTGAACTTGAGCGCGACGGTCTGTCCGGCGAACGAGGACAGATCGACGGTCTTGAGCACGTAACCGGCGGCCTGGTTGAGGTTGGAGTAGCTGCCGAGGCTGGTGGTGCCCCCGGTCAGGGTCAGCTTGTCGTAGGCGGTGGTGGTGGTCGTTTCACCCGTATCGATGTGGAGGTAGAACGTCAGGCTGGCGTGGCAGCCCGCCGGGATCGCCACCGACTGGGAAAGGGTGTCGGTGTGGGCGGAGCCGTAGCCGTTGAGCCACGCGTTCCAGGTGCCGCCGTGGGTGGGCTGGCTGGTGCCGTTCTGGGCGATGACCCCACTGCTGCCGGCCCAGACGGTGTTACCGGATTCGAAGCCGGGGTTGCCCAGCTTCTGCCCGGAGCAACCACCCGTGGTGCCGACCGTCCAGCTGAACGAGGCGGAACCGGTGCGGGCGGCGCTGTCCTTGGCGGTCACCGTGACGTTGGAGGTCGCCGCGGTGGTCGGGGTGCCGGAGATCGCGCCGGTGGAGGCGTTGATCGACAGGCCGGCGGGGAGACCGGTGGCGGTCCAGGTGTACGGCGCGGTGCCGCCACTGGCCGACAGCGGCAGGTTGACGGCGGTGCCGACGGCGGTGGACTGGTTACCCGGGTTGCTCACCGTGACCGTGCCGGTCGCGCTGCAGGTCGGGTCGGCCGACTGGGCCGGGACGCTGATGGCGTCCCAAGCGGCCTTGACGATGTTGAACTCGGCGCAGCTGCCGGGGAAGAGGTTCTTCGCCGCGGTCAGCGTCCAGGTGCGGTACTTGAGGTACGAGCTGCCGGTGGTCTTGAGCAGCATCGCGTTGTAGAAGATCTTCACCGCGTTCTGGACACCGAGGCCGGTGACCGTCGAGCTGTTGCAGGTGGTGCTGGTCGGCTGGCCGTTGGTCGGGTTGGTGCCCTCGGCGAGCAGGTAGAACCAGTGGTTGCCGGGACCGGCGGCCGCGTGGACCTCACCGTTGGGAACGGAGCTGTCGTAGCAGTTCTTGTCGCCCAGCGCGGACGGGTTGTACATGTTGCGGATCGGGCCGTTGCCGACGAGGTTGATCTGCTCGCCGACGAGGAAGTCCGGCACGTCGTACGGGGACGGCTCGTTGGCGAACCACTCGGTCGAGGCGCCGAAGACGTCCGCGACGAACTCCTGGGTGCCCAGGCCGGAGATGCCGCCGGGGGTGTGGTCGTCGATGCCGTGGCCGTGCTCGTGCGCGACCACGTCGATGGAACCGATCCAGCCGCCGGCGGTGTTCTTGCCGATCTGGACCTGGCTGCCGTCGTAGTAGGCGTTCTGGTCGTTCAGGCCGACCCGGATCGGCCAGCCGCCGCCGTTGCCGTCGAAGCTGTTGCGGCCCAGCCACTGCGTGAGCATCTTGTTTTCGGTCTGGGCGGCGAACAGTGCGTCGACGCAGCCGGTCTCACGGCTGGTGGCGTTGCCGTTGCCCCAGCTGTCGTCCGGTCCGCTGAACGTCGTGTTGTTCGCGGCGTCCTGGCAGCTGACGTTGGTGAGGGTGGGGTCCTTCAGCGAGTACGTGCTGCCGGAGTGCGTGGTGGCCAGCGGAACGGGGTTCGGGCCGTTCCACGCGCTGTTGCCGTCACCGTGCAGGACGTGTTCCTGGGTGTGCAGCACGGCGCCGGTCGCGGCGTCGACGACCACGTCGAGCTTGCTCGGGCCCTCGGCGTCGCGGCCGAGAATCGTGCTCTGCCAGGCGAGTTTGGGCGTGCCGAGGGCGTAGGTGACCAGCTGGGCCGCCCCCACACTGTCCACGGTGCCCAGCTGGTGCCCGGCGACGGACTCCGCCTGTGTCTTGGACACCGTCGGCTTGGTGGTGGCCAGGTTGATCGTGGTGTCCTGGCCGACCGAGGTGTTCAGCACCTGGCCGGTGCCGTCGGTCACCACGACGAAGTCGCCGCCGACGACCGGCATTCCCTTGTAGGTGCGGTCGTACGGGACGTACTTCAGCCCGTTCGTCGAGGAGATCACCTGATGCTGCACGAAAACGTCGTCCGCACTGGCGTGCAGTGCGGCGGGCCTGCTGGCCACCAGGCTGGTCGCGGCACTGGCCGCCATCGCCTCGGCGTTCGGCATGGCGGCGGGGGACGGTTGCGCCTGTGCGGCGGCGGTTGTGGCAAGGGCGGCGACCAGCACACTGGTCGCGGCTAAGACGACAGGACGTCTCAGTTTCATCGACGGATCTCCTCCGGCAGGGCGAACAACACGACCCGTCCTTCTGGGACGGATCGTGAACGGGGATAGAGAGAAGTGAAAGGTGTTGCTAATGAACGAAAGCAAGGATCCGCCTCGGAACGCCGGTGAACAACCGACGAACGTAGTGAACTTATTCGAGGATGGCGATACATCCCAAACGGGACAATCAGGGATCAAGTAGCCCAATTCGGCGGGGCTCCGGTTTCCGGGAACGCCAGATGATCTTTGACCGCAAGGAAAACGGGGCCGGTTCCGGCACTCAGCGTGAAACCCGTGTCCAGGCAAGGGGTTTCCCCGTTCGGCCGCACCGGGTGCCGTCAACCGGTGGGTGGTGATCGAAAAGAACGCCGGAAACGGCGTCCCGGTGCGGGAAAAGGGCTTGTCAAGGCGAAGATCGGGTGTGAAAGCGGGGAGCGCGGTAGCCGTGGACGCACCGTCTCATCCGGAGAAATGTACGCACTGTGACGTAGGCGTTCCGCGGTGACGAACGATTGGGCCGGATGCTCCTGGAGTGGTTCGGCTTCTCGGCGGTGTTCTTCGCTTCCACGATCGGTTTTCCGTGGCGATAGGCCAAGTGGCGCAATGTCCTGAGAGGCCGCGCGGCGGATCAAGCGAGTCCGCGGAGCACCTTCGCCGGTCGCCGGTCGCCCAGGATGGTGGCGACCATCTCGAGCACGTCACGGGTGCCGCGGACGTCGTGGGCCCGGAACACCGCCGCGCCGTCGCGGGCGGCCATGGCCGTGGCGGCCAGGGTGCCGGGTCCGCGCTGCGCGACCGGGGCGTCGAGGGTCTCGCCGATGAAGTCCTTGTTGGACAGTGCGATCAGCACGGGCAGGCCGGTGGCGACGAGGCGGGCCGTGTGACGGAGCAGTTCGAGGCTGTGCCAGGTGTTCTTCCCGAAGTCGAGGGTCGGGTCGATGAGGATCCCCTCGCGGGGCACCCCGAGCCGGACGGCGTTCTCCGCGCTGCGGGTGGTTTCCTCGATCACCGCGGCCACGACGTCGGGGTAGTGCGGGCGGTAGGGGTCGGTCCGCGGCGGGAGCCCGCCGGTGTGGGAGCAGACGTACCCGGTGCCGAACTCCGCCGCGACCTCGACCAGCCGGGGATCCGTGCCCGCCCAGGTGTCGTTGAGCAGATCGGCCCCCGCTTCGCAGACCTCCCTGCCCACCTCGTGACGCCAGGTGTCCACGCTGATCACCAGCTCGGGGAACCGATCGCGGGCCCAGGCCACGATCGGCACGACCCGGCGGATCTCCTCCTCGGCGGTGACTTCGCCGCCTTCGGCGCCCGCGCGCACACCACCGATGTCGACGATGTCGGCGCCCTCGGCGAC
This sequence comes from Amycolatopsis sp. H20-H5, assembly GCF_035828755.1. NCBI lineage: Bacteria > Bacillati > Actinomycetota > Actinomycetes > Pseudonocardiales > Pseudonocardiaceae > Amycolatopsis > Amycolatopsis sp. H20-H5. The sequence goes on from NZ_JAYMZS010000033.1 coordinate 5,816, forward strand.
AACGCGCTCGACGGCTTCCCGCGCGGCGATGTCGGCGAAGGTGGCGCCCCGGTCGTAGAAGGAGTCCGGGGTGCGGTTGATGATGGCCATCACCAGCGCGCGGTCACGTTCGACGCGGCGGCCGCGGAAGACGAGCGACCGGTGGTTGTTCGGGGTGGGCATGCTGCGGCCTCCGCGATCGGGTCGGGCGGTGTCGGTGCTCCGGCGCGGTTACGTGGCCACGGACGCCGGACTGCGGTGGATGTCCGGCTGGGTGAGCTGGTAGCCGGTGTTGGCGGAGAAGTCGGCGGTGAGGGCGAAGCGGTCACCGCGGACGATGGTGTGGCGCCATTCGACCGGACGGCTGCGCGCGTGGCTGAGCCGGTTGATGGAGAACGCCGCGGTGCCGGGCGGGCAGTGCAGCTGGGCCTGCTCGGCGGTGGTGGGCACGACGGCGTGGACGTCTTCGTGGCCGTGGTCGAGCCGGATCCCGGTGCGGGTGGCTAGTTCGGCGTAGAGGCCCGTGTGGGTGAAGTCGGCTTGCAGCAGTGGCGCGGCGAGGGCGGCGGGCAGCCAGACGCGGTCGAGTGCGAGCGGTTCTTCACCGGCGAGGCGCAGTCGTTCGAGATAGACCAGGGGAGTGGAGCCCTCGAGGTCGAGCCGGGCGGCGACGACGCCGTCGGCGCGGAGGTCCAGGGTGCGCACGATGCTGCGCTGGGGCAGTCCGGCGGTTTCGACGGCGGCGAAGAGGCTGTAGAGCGCGCCCATCGGCTGCTGGATCTCCGGCGGGGTGGCGATGCGGGGCTGGCGGCCGCGTTCGGCGACGATGACCCCGTCGGTGCGGAGCTGCTGCAGGGCCTGGCGCACGGTGTGACGACTGACTCCGTAGTCCTCGACCAGCGCCAGTTCGCCGGGGAACTGGGCGGTGAACTCGCCGTCGGAGAGGCGGGTGAGCAGGTGTTCCTGCAGCTGCTGCCACAGGGGGGTTGCCCTGGTCCGGTCGAGTTTGCGGTGGGCCACGTCCCCTCCTTCGCGTCGCTGGTCAGGCTACCGGTTGCGCAATGTACGGACATCCCTTAGCTTGAATGTACGTACATTGCGAACGGAGTGGGCGGATGGTTCGGCTGGAGACTGCCGAGGCAGGCCACGGGACCGGCCGGGTCCCGTCGGCCGAAGACGGTAAGGCGTGGTTCGCCCGCGTCGCGCCCGGCCTGGCGCTGGCGCTGGTCGTGGCGGCCGTCGCCACCGCGCTGGGCAAGCTCGTCCCGATCGCCGGCGGGCCGGTGCTCGCCGTCGTGCTCGGCGCGCTCGCCGCGGCGGTGCTCCCCGGCCTTCGCGCCGAACGGTGGGCGCCGGGATACGGCGTCGCGGCGAAGCCGGTCCTGCAACTGTCCATTGTGGTCCTGGGCACCGGATTGTCGCTGCAGCAGGTCTTGCGGGTCGGCGGCCGGTCCTTGCCGGTCATGCTCGGCACCCTCGCCGTCGCGCTCGGCGGTGCGTGGCTGCTCGGCCGGTGGCTCGGCGTGCGGGGCGACACCCAGATCCTCATCGGCGTCGGCACCGGCATCTGCGGCGCGTCCGCGATAGCCGCGACGACGGCGGTGATCAAGGCGAAAGAGACGCAGGTCGCCTACGCGATCGGGACGATCTTCACCTTCAACATCGCGGCGGTGCTGCTGTTCCCGCCGATCGGGCACCTGCTCGGGATGAGCCCGCACTCGTTCGGGCTGTGGTCCGGCACCGCCATCAACGACACCTCCTCGGTGGTCGCCGCCGCCTACGGTTACGGCGGGGACGCCGGTTCCTACGGCCTGGTCGTCAAGCTCACCCGTACGTTGATGCTGATCCCGATCGTGATCGTCCTGGCGATCCTCACCGCCCGCAAGCAGGCCCGCGCCGACGCCGCGCGCGAGGGCGGGGCCGCGGCCGGGTTCAGCCTGCGGACGATGCCGTGGGGCAAGATCGTCCCGCTCTTCCTCCTCGGCTTCATCGCCGCCGCCACGCTGGACAGCCTCGGCGTCATCCCGGACGCCTGGCACCCCGCGCTGTCCGAACTGGGCACGTTCCTGATCACGACCGCGCTCGCCGGGATCGGGCTTTCCCTGCGGCTGGGCGACATGCGCAGGGCGGGACCCCGCCCGCTCATGCTCGGCGGGTTGCTGTGGATCGCGGTCGCGGTCAGCAGCCTCGGGCTGCAGGCCCTCACCGGCACTCTCTGAGCCGGGATGATTCCTGGTGGCCGATAGCGGACATTGGCCGGTCCGCCCCTGCCCTTCGCCGTTTTCGCGGGCGAAGCTCCGTGGCCCGGGATGCCTTCCCGGAAACGGATCTGAGGGGATCACATGATCACGATTCGCAGAAACGCACTGAGGAAATTGGGCGCGGCCGCGGCGGTCGCCGGACTGATGGTGGCCGGTGCGCTGGCGACCGCCCCGTCCGCGCTCGCCGCGCGCACCCCGCCGCCGGGCTACGGCCTGTACGCGAACTGCCCTGGCAACGAGCTTCCCTCCACCGACCTCGGGTCCGGGCGGCTGCGGCTCTGGTACTCCACGCTCAACGGCGGCACGTTGTGCGCGAAGGTCTACGACGATCTTCCCGGCTCGCACAACATGTACGTCTCGATCAATCGCACCGACTGGAAGACCATCTATTCCGACGACGGCTACTACACCACCTACGCGGGCGGTGTGGCGGTCTTCGGTATCAACGGCAAATGCGCCAACGTGAACGGAACCCTGGAAGTGGGGGCGTACACCGCGGCCAAGAGCAGGTTCACCTGCGCCTGAGTGAGCCGGGACAGTTCCCGGCGACTGTATACAGTATACGTTTTATGGGTTAGGGTCGTTCCGTCGCAGTGTCGTGAAGAAAGACGGAGGTTCGCACCCCCATGTACAAAGTCACCGACCCGGCGACGGGCGAACTGATCGAACAGATCCCCAACGCGACCGACGAACAGGTCCTGGCGGCCATCGAGCTCGTCCACCACGGGTACTCCTCGTGGCGGCGGCGTCCGGTCACCGAACGGGCGAAGATCGTGTGGCGGGCGGCGGAGCTGTTCGCCGAGCGGGCCGACGAGCTGGCCGCGATCATGACGCTGGAGATGGGCAAGCGGATCAACGAGGGCCGCGGCGAGGTCGGCATCGTCGTCGACATCTTCAAGTACTACGCGGAGAACGGCCCGGCGCTGCTGGCCGACGAGCCACTGCCGATCAAGGGCGGCGAAGCGGTCATCACCAAGGGCCCCCTCGGTGCGCTGATCGGCATCATGCCGTGGAACTTCCCGTGCTACCAGGTCGCCCGGTTCGTGGCGCCGAACCTGGTGCTCGGCAACACGATCCTGCTCAAGCACGCCTCGATCTGCCCGCGCTCGGCCACCGCGATCGAGGAGATCCTGCACGAGGCCGGTGTGCCCGAGGACGCCTACCAGAATATTTTCGCGTCCAGCTCGCAGATCCCGTGGATGCTCGCGGACCCACGCGTGCAGGGCGTGTCACTGACCGGCAGTGAGCAGGCCGGGATCTCGGTCGCCGCCGAGGCCGGCAAGAACCTGAAGAAGTCCGTGCTGGAGCTCGGCGGGTCCGATCCACTGATCGTGCTGGACACCGACGACCTGGACGAGACGGTGCGGATCACCGCGACGGCCCGGATGCGCAACTGCGGGCAGTCGTGCAACGCGCCGAAACGGATGATCGTGCTGGCCGGGCTCTACGACGAGTTCGTCGATCGGCTGGCCGCGCGGGTGACGGACTACTACGTGCCGGGTGACCCCGCGGACCCCGACACGAAGCTGCCGCCGCTGGCGTCGGTCGCCGCGGCCGACGAGGTGGCCGCCCAGGTCGCGACCGCGATCCGCCAGGGCGCGACACTGCGCGCCGGAGGACATCGCGTCGAAGGGCCCGGCGCCTACCTGGAGGCCACCGTCCTGACGGACGTCACACCGGAGATGGACGCCTACTACGAGGAGATCTTCGGCCCCGTGGTGCTCGTGTTCCGCGCGGCGGACGAGGACGAGGCGATCGCGATCGCCAACGACACCCCGTTCGGGCTGGGCGCCAGCGTGTTCGGCACCGACCGGGCACGGGCCCGCCGCGTCGCCGAGCAGATCGACGCGGGCATGGTGTACGTGAACAGCTCCGGCGGGTCCCAGGCAGACCTGCCGTTCGGCGGGATCAAGCGCTCCGGCATCGGCCGGGAACTCGGCCCGCTCGGCATCGAAGAGTTCATGAACAAGAAGTCCATTCGCTTGTAGTGTCCCGGGATCGTTGCCGACGAGTCACTTGACGAGGATCTCGTCAGTGGTGGCGATGAGAACCTTGATCGAGACGACGGAACCCGCCGATTCCCTCGGCGAGATCTCGGGCCGACCATAGGTTCACCTTCGGACGCGACACCCGCCCACCGCCATGACCTCTTCCACATCCAGGCATAGCAACGGGAGCCTCGGAGCAGGAGGTGTCGCGTCCTACTCGGTGTGGGGTGGGTCGTGTGCGGTGTTGCGGATGGGTCTTCGCTCCGGATCCAGCCACGCGGGCGGGAGCCATTCGATGATTCCGTTACGCAGCCGCATATCCCAGCCGCCATGGTGGAGTAGGTGGTGATGTCTCTCGCAGGCGAGTCCGAGATTGACGATATCCGTCGGACCCCCAACACCACCAGGATCACTCCAATACACAATGTGGTGTGGCGTTGCCCATTTCGGACCTCGTGAACACCCCGGACCGGTACACCCGCGATCCCGGATGATCAACGCCCGCCGCTGCGCCGGAGTCGCTGTCCGCACCGCGCGGCCCAGGTCGAGGACTTCGCTGGCGCCGTTCAGTACTGCCGGTACGGCTTTCGCGTCGCAGCACATCCGCCGCACCTGACTCACACTCAACGCACCATAACCATCTAACATGACTATGCCTGCGCGGCGTTCCAGCTCCTCCAGCCCGATCGTCACCGTCACGACCGCCCGTTCACCGGCCTTGACGGGCAGGTCCGGAGAGCGGGCGGCGAGGTCGAAGATCGCCGCCAACGCATCACCGTGACGCTGCGCCGCCGTCCGCGAATCCCGGTTACCGAACACATCAACCGGATCAGGCTTCGCCAACGGAATCAACATGTCCTCCGCGAAATGCCCGGCCTCAGGATCAAACTCACCCGAGTACTTCATCCGACCATCACGCGTGAACGAGTACCGGAACTCCCGGTGGGGACGGGACAGGTCCCGCTCACGATCCTCCGGCTTCTTGTCCAGCACATCCCAGTACCCCAGCACCCGCCGACCCACCTTCCGAACCGTGGCGGGGATCGCCTGCTGCGACAACTCGACCAACGTCGCCTCGTGCGCCGCGACCTCCTCCACTGACACTGAGTCCGGAGCCTGCGAGAGGACGTGTTCGATCTCGTGGGCGTGTTCCCGGTTGATCTCCCCCGACTCCAACGCCTTCCGCATCAACGGAAGCACCGCAGTAGCCTGAGCAACACGAGCGGACGCTTCCCTCTTCGACACCCGCAACGACAACGCCAACATCGTCGCCGTATCACGAAAACCCTTCTCCACAGACAAACCGCGCCTGTCGATGTCACCGACGAGATCCAGCATCCGCGCATACACACGACACAAATCCCGTTCGACAGCAAGAAGCCCAGCAGTCAGCTCCCCATCGGAAAGCTGCCACACCGGCATCATCTCATCAACACTCACACCCCCATTCTACCCGAACATTTGTTCGAATCACCACCCGTTCAGGTACGACTGACCAACTTCTTCCTGGCGTCAGAAACCTCTACGCGGCAACGAAATGGAACAAAAATATCCGGCTGGTGCTGTGGCCGCACAGGTTGGCCGGGTTGGTCAGGCTAGGTGGGGTGCGTGTTGGCCTCAGCGGTGTTGGCGTTCGCTGGGGACGCGTGCTCGTTCACGGCGTTGGGCGAGTTTGTGGTAGCTGGCGGGCAGTCTGCCGGGGTGGTTCCTTTTCATCCAGCTTGCGCCGAGGTGGGGCCGGATGGTCAGTGGCCCGAACTCGTCGAACGCGAACACGCGGTCCGGAAGTTACTGCTCACGTGCTTGATGTAGGCGGCGGGAAGACCGCCACCGCCACCCGGCCAACCTTCTTGGATGCAGCGCTAGGCACCTTTTCCGAAGCCAGAAACCCTTACGTGGCAAAGAAGATGAACAACATATCCGGTTGGACGGCTCGCTGGTGGGCCATCGCCTACCCGTGCGCGAACAGGTCCACCAGCTCAGCGTCCAAGGTGGCGCCGACCTGCCGGGAGGTCAGACTATCCGCTTGTGGATCCCGGCACGGAAACGCTTCCTCGCCGCTCATCGCCGGTGGGGTCTACTCCAAGCCGCCCAGGTGGACCTTCGCCGCTTTTTCCGCCTTGCGCCGTTCCATGACGGCGATCTTCTCGTTGTTGAACGCGGAGAACCCGATCTCGCCGTGGGCCACGCGCTTGCCGCCCTGCACCAGTTCCAGTTCGAGCTCGAAGTCCAGCTGCCGGTCGGGCTTGTCGATCGACAGCTCGCGCACCGTGCAGGTGATCTGCGCGGGCACCGGGAACAGGAAGTTGTCGAACGTGAGCCGGACCGAGTTCCACACGAGGTAGAAATTGGTCAGTGGCCAGCGATCGCGGTAGCCGCTCTCGAACGCGGCGAGGAAGAGTTGTCGCGCCGCCTCGACGATGACCATGCCCTGCACGTGCTCGCCGCTCTGGTGGTCGGCCAGCATCTCGTTGTGGCCGTGCACCCGGATGTCCGCCGCGTAGACGTGCGCCCCGGTCCGGCGCAACCGGGCCAGCAGCACGTTGTCGACGTCGTGCTTGTGCACCACGTCCCGGCCGAGCGGCTCGATGTCCTCGCCGTCGAAGCGGATCCGGTCGGTCAGCCCGTGCCGCGCGATCGCGGCCTCCACGTACGCGCGCTCGAACGCGCCGACGCCCTGGCCGGTGAGCAGCCGCACATCGCCGGGAGCATCGTCGAAGCGGCCTTTGTCTATTTGGGACGCCATTCCGGACACGGTCTGCACCCGGTCGCCGTGGGTGAAACCCGCGAACCGGTCCGCGACGACCATGATCCTTTGGGGTTGCGGAACGCGCAGTGCCGGTGCGGTGTCTGAGAGCAACTCGGGAATCGTCATCTACTGGACCTTCCTGGTTTCTGCTATAGGGCGCCGGTTGTGCGACGCGGCGTGGTCAGTTATTTTCAAAGAGTGCGTGGCGCCCGACGGCGTTGTCGGCACCGTCTGCGCCGTTTCGAGGCTATGGCGTGGTTTCCGCCTGTCACAGTGCCAAAGAGAGCAGGCCGACCCGCGTCGCCCGACCCGCGTGAGGTGGGTAGACGAATGGCTACTCCACTCTGTGTGTCCTACTAGGACACCGGATGAACATTGACCGGTCGCCGCGCCCCGACGTAGGTTCGGTTCACGACAGACCGCATGGGGGCGATCTTGCCGGCAGTGACGAGTGCGCGGATTCCGTGCCAACTCGGCGTGTCCCGGCGCTTTTCACCAGCTTTCTAGCTATCGAAACGGATGCCCCGACGACGATTCCCCTCGGCGACGCAGCCGGGGGAATCCGCCGGGGATTCAGCATGCTCTCTTCGCTGAAGAAAGGGGAACGACATGGTGCAGCCGGGGCTCCGCGACCGGTCGGCGGTCATCGCCGGCATCGGTTCGTGGCTGCCGAACCACGTGGTCACCAACGAGGATCTCGCCGCACAGCTCGACACCAGTGACGAATGGATCAGGAGCCGCACCGGCATCGGGACGCGGCACGTCATCGACGAGGGCATGGCCACCTCGGATCTCGCGGTGGAGGCGGGTTCCCGCGCGCTGAAGTCGGCGGGCTGCCCGGACGTCGACGGCGTCCTGGTCGCCACCACCACCCCCGACCGGCCCTGCCCGGCCACCGCGCCGGACGTCGCGAGCAGGCTCGGCCTCGGTTCCGTGCCCGCCTTCGACATCGCCGCGGTGTGCAGCGGCTTCGTCTACGGGCTCGCCGTGGCGTCCGGCCTGATCGCCCTCGGCGCGCTGGAGCGCGTGCTCGTGATCGGCGCTGATGCGTACTCCACCATTCTCGACCCGCGGGACCGCACCACCCGCGCGGTGTTCGGCGACGGCGCGGGCGCGGTCGTCCTGCGGGCGGGCCACGCGGACGAGGACGGCGCGCTCGGCCCGTTCGACCTCGGCAGCGACGGCGCGCTCGCGGACCTGATCACCATCCCCGCCGGGGGTTCGCGGCAGCGCTCCAGCCCGGACCGGCCGGTCGAGCGCGAGGACGTCTACTTCCAGATGCAGGGCAAGAAGGTGTTCAAGAACGCCGTCGCCCGGATGTCCGAATCGGCGCGCGAGGTCCTCGGCCGGTCCGGCTGGACGGTCGAGGACGTGGATCATGTCGTTGCGCACCAAGCGAACCAGCGCATCCTCAACGCCGTGGCCGCCGAGCTCGGCGTCCCTGGTGAGCGCGTCGTGTCGAACATCGAGCGGGTCGGGAACACCTCCGCCGCGTCCATCCCGCTGGCACTGGTCGACGCCGCCCGGTCCGGCGCGCTGCGACCGGGGGACCGGGTGCTGCTCACCGCTTTCGGCGGCGGGCTCACCTGGGGCTCGACCACGCTGCGGTGGCCGGACGTCGTCCCGCTGGGCCGCTGAACACCAGTTAACCACTACCGGAAGCGGAGCAAATCATGAGTGACCTCACCAGCGGCGTGCTGAGCATCCTGCACAGCCATTTCCTCGTCGACGCCGACGTGCTCGCCGGCGACCCGACCCTCGAGGACATCGAGTTCGACTCACTGGCCATCGTCGAGTTCGCGACGGCCGTGGAGAAGCGGTTCCACATCCCGGTCGACGAGGACGAACTGACCGTCGACCACACCATCTCGCAGGTGATCGAGATCCTCGGCCAGAAGCTCGCGAAGGTCTGACGGACGCCTGCGCCGCGACCGGGGACGGCCCCCGCCCCCCAGGCCGTCCCCGGTTCCCCCCTCTCACCCGGCAACACCCGACAAGGGAGCAGCTCCATGAACCAAGTCGCCGAGCGGATCCGCGTGGTGGTCGCGGGCGGCCACCGGCTGCCGCGGATCGCGTTGTGCCACCTGCTGCGGATCGAGTTCGACGTGGTCGCCACCGGTGGTCTCGACGAGGCCGCGCACCTGGTGACCCGGCACCGCCCGGATGTGGTGCTGCTTGACGTCGACGCGCCGCGCGAGTCCGTGGGCAGGTTCCCGCGGGTCGGCGGGGGCGCCCCGGTGATCGTGCTCGGCGACCACGACGATCCCGCCGCCGGTGATCTCTACGCGCTGGGCGCCTGCGACTACGCGCACAAGAACACCAGCCAGGCCGAGCTCTTCTTCACCATCCGCCACGCGCTGCACGGCCGTTACGGCCAGCCGAAAGCGCACCTGCAGGCGGTGGCCCCGCCGGGTGCCGCGGCTCTGAAGACCCTGTCGGCGCGCGAGTGCGAGATCGTCGGCTACGTCGGGCTCGCGCTGAGCAACCGGCAGATCTCCCGCAGGCTCGGCATCACCGAAGGTACGGTCAAACAGCACCTGCGCAACATCTTCACGAAGCTGGGCGCGGTGTCGCGCCTCGACGCGGTGAACCGGGCGATGGCGGCCGGGTTGATCGCGGATCCTCCCGTCGCTCGCGTTTTCCGCGACGGCACGGCCACCTGAAACGGTAGTTCCGGCACGAATCGAGGAGAACCTCTTGCTAGCTGTGGTGAACACACCGGGTGGCGTCGCGCCCACCGGGATCCGCGAGGTCGGCGAGCCGGAGCCGGGCGCGGACGAGGCCGTCGTCGCCGTGCGGTCGTTCTCGGTCAACCGGGGCGAGCTGTCCCTGATCGAGCGCAGGCCGGACGGCTGGCGGCCCGGCCAGGACATCGCCGGGGTGGTCGTGCGGGAGGCCGCCACGGGCGCCGGTCCGCGGCTCGGCGACCGGGTCACCGGCCTGGCCGACCAGGCGGGCTGGGCCGAGCGCGCCGCGTTGCCGGTGTCGAGGATCGCCGTGCTGCCGGACAACGTCGGCTTCGGGGACGCCTGCACGCTCGGCATCGCCGGGCTGACCGCGGTGCGGCTGATCCGCCGGATCGGCGCGCTGATCGGCAAGCGGGTGCTGGTGACCGGCGCGGCGGGCGGTGTCGGCAGGCTGCTGGTCGAGCTGGCGTACGGCGCGGGCGCCCACGTCAGCGCGGTGGTGTCCAGTGAGAAGCGCGGCGAAGGGCTCGACGCGCTGGGCGCCCAGCGCGTCGTGACCGATGTCAACGAGCTCACCGGCCCCTTCGAGGTCGTTTTCGAGGCCGCGGGTGGGGAGCAGCTCGCCGCCTCGATCCGGATGGTCGCCGCGTACGGCACGGTGCTGCTGTACGGCAACTCGTCCCGCGAGCCGATACCGTTCGACTTCAACACCCTGATGCGCGGCCATGTCGGCGCCCGGGTGGACAGCCTGCTCTACGCCACCGGCGACCCCGACGACGTCGACTTGGCGATCCTCGTCGAGCTGGTCGCCACCGGCAGACTGCACCCCAAGATCGGCTACGGCGGCAGCTGGCGCGGGCTCAACGACGCCCTCGACGCGCTGCGTGGCCGTGAAGTGGCCGGGAAGGTCGTCCTCGATATCGGCTGAGCTGGTTTCCGGTGCCCCTGCCCGTGTTTCGTCCGGACAGGGGCACCGGCGTCTTCACGGCCGGGCGACGACCTCGATCAGCGCGCCGGTCCAGGTGAACCCGGCTCCGGCACCGAGCAGCAGCACCTTGTCCCCCTTGTCCAGCTGCCCGGTGGTGATCAGGTGGCTCATCCCGACGGCCGCGTCGCCGCTGCCCAGGTGGCCGATGGTCCGGCCCAGGTCCCACAGCGATTTGCGCTCCCCGTCGGTGAACGCGGTGAAGTAGTTGCCGCTCAGCAGCCCGTGGCCCAGGTTGGGGAACACGATGTGGCGCAGCGAGTCCTGCGCGTCGCCGGGCAGCAGCTCGTCCCGGATGGCGCTGACGGCGGCGCTGGTCCGCACCGAGAGCGAGCCCTTGCCGTGCTCGGCGAGGTAGCCGCGTTTCGCGGCCCGCACGTCGTGCTCGTCGCTCAGCAGCTCGGCGGTCTCCGGTAGCGGCTCGGCGGTGCGGTGCAACGACTCCATGCCCGGGTTGGACACCGTGTGCAGGCCGGTCACCTTGAGGGCGCCGCGTTTGCGGGAGACGAGGAAAGCGCCCGAGCCGTCGCCGTACACGATGCCGTAGTCGCTGGTGTAGCGGTTGAACGAGGATGTGCCGAACCGGTCGGTGGCGGCGGCGATGACCCGTTCGTCGTAGCGTGACCTGGCGAGGTGGTCGCAGGCGAGCTGCAGGCCGATCATGTTGCCGTTGCAGCCCTGCATCAGGTTGAACGGGATCGCGCGGTCGTTGCCCAGCGCGTTCTGCACGTAGGACGCGGGCGACCACAGCCGTTTGTGCCCGTTGCGGTGGATGGCCGAGACCGAGATCATGCCGACCGACGAGGCGGGCGCGCCCGCGAGGGACAGGGCCTGCTCGGCGGCGCGCACCGCCATGTCGCCGGGGTAGAGCTCGGTCTCCACCGCCACGGTGTCGTATCCCGTGGCCAGCACCCGTTCGGTTTCCGGACCGGGGAGCTCGGCAACGGCGTCGACCAGCTTTTCGCGGTGCTCCGGCAGATAGCTGCCGACGGCTTCGAGATAGATGTCGGTGGCGATGGTCATGAGATCGTCTCCTGGGCGCGTAGGGCGGGCAGCTGGCTCCAGACGGCGGCCAGGGTGGTGAGCTTCTGGGTGATCGCGGCGAGGTCGGCTTCGTCGGCGGCGGTGCGCATCGCGGTGAGCAGGTCGTTAACGTCGGTGCTGGCGATCACCTCGTGCGCCCGCGCGTGCCGTTCGGTGTGGTAGTCCTCGAGCAGCTGCTCCACCTTGGCCTCGTCCAGCGTGCCGCCGAGCACCTGCGCGAGCCTGCCAGCCAGATCGTGCGCGTCGTCCAGGCCGAGGTTCATCGCCTGGCCGCCGGCCGGCGCGTTCAGGTGCGCGGCGTCGCCGAGCAGGAAGGCCCTGCCGTACCTCAGCCTCGGCGCGACCCGCTGGTGCACGGCGTAGAACGCGAGCTCGTCGAGCGGGTCGAGCCGCAGCCGGGCGGTGAAGCCGAGCTGATCGAGCGCGGCGGTGTAGTCCTTTTCGGACAGTCGGTCCACGGAGGTGAGCCTGCGGGTGCCGCCGAACGGCCCCGCCACGCGGAAACGACCCCGGGGCAACGGGAGCACGGAGACGACGCCGGTGTCCGAGACGTACATGGCGGACTCGTCCCCAGGCAGCTCGTGGCGCGGCCTGCCCTCGCCGAGCAGATAGCTGAACGGGAGGGTGACCCCCGGGAACTCGTCGCCGAACAGCTCGATGCGCACCGCGCTGGACGCGCCGTCGCAGCCCGCGATGAACCGGCTGCGCACCTCACGCACCAGGTCGCCCTGGCGGACCGAGGACAGCACCCCGCCGTCCTCGGTTTCGGTGTGCGACACGTACCGCGTGTCGCGCACGATCCGGCCGCCCCGCCCGGTGAACCGCTCGGTCAGCACGCGTTCGAACGTGGGCTGGTCGATGTTGACGTAACAGGGGAACCTGCTGTCCAGTGCGGTGAAGTCGATCCCGAACGACCGTCCGTCGGCGAGGTGGAAGGCGATCCGCTTCTGCGCCACGCCCTCGGCGAGAATCCGCCTGGCCACGCCGAGTTCGTCGAGCAGCTCGAGGCTGTGCGCGTGCACCATCACCGCGCGCGTCCGCGTGTCGATGTGATCCGCCTTGTCCACGACCAGGCACGAGACGCCCCGGTGCTGCAGTTCCAGTGCCAGCATCAGCCCGGCCGGGCCGGCGCCGACAACGAGCACGTCACTGTCCACCAGGGCCGGGCAACCTGGTTCGATGGTCGCGGGCATGGGCTGACTCCTCGGGCCGGGGTGCGGGATGTGTGCCCACGCTAATGACGCCGCCCGCGGCCGGGACATCCTCCTTTGGACATAGCCGGGCGTATTCCCAAGTTGCTCCGAATGGACAAGAAAAACAGGGCAGGGACACGGCTACAGTCGATTTCACCGGCCATCGCCGCATTCCCGGCACTCCACACGAAAAGGGGTTTCACCCGCATGGGCAAGAACACGCGCGAAGTGGTCGAGGCATACCTGGGACATCTGGGCAACGGCGAGGTCGAGGCGGCCGTCGCGCTGCTCGCCGAGCCGCTGGACTGGTTCACCCCCGGCAGCACCACGCTCATCCCGTGGATGGGCCAGCGCTCGACGAAGGACGAGGTCAGGACCTTCTTCTCGATGGCAGGTGAGCACATGACGGCGGAGAACTTCGCGGTCAGCCGGATCCTCGCCGACGGCGAGCTGGCGATCGTGCTCGGCTCGTTCAAGTACAAGGTCAACGCCACCGGGAAGAGTTTCGAATCCGACTTCGCCCTCGAGGTCCGGGTCACCGACGGGCTCATCGACCGCTATCACATGCACGAGGACAGCTACGCCATCCACCTCGCGTTCCTCTGACAAAAGGAGCCGGGACCCGAATTCGCGGCTTCGCGAGAATTGTTGAGGAAGGGAGGAAGCCGATGCCAGAGGAAGACGACTACGACGTGCTCGTGGTGGGGGGCGGCCCGACCGGGATGACCGCCGCCTGCGAGCTGCTCCGCCGCGGTGTCCGGGTCCGGGTGATCGACGCCGCGCCGCAGCCGAGCGTGCATTCGAAGGCGATGCTGGTGTGGCCGCGGACCGTGGACATCCTCGAGGATCTGGGGCTGGCCGGCGAGGTCGCCGAGATCGCGGTGAAACTGCGGCAGATGACCTACTACTCCGAGAAGAAGGTCACCACCCGGCTGCAGATGGACGAGGGGCTCGCGCCCTTCTGCCTGCCGCAGCGCCACACCGAGGAGATCCTCGCGGTGGGACTGAAGGGTCTCGGCGGCCAGGTCGAGCGCAACGTCCGGCTGCTCAGCCTCCAAGGTGTCGACTTCAGCGGCCAGATCCGGCCCGAGCAGCGGATCACCGCGGTGCTCGAACTGCCCGACGGCACGGTCGAGCGGATGCGCGTGCCGTGGGTGATCGGCGCGGACGGCGCCACCAGCGTCGTGCGCAACCAGCTCGGCATCGCCTACGAGGGCGCGACTTACGAGAACCGGTTCCTGATCACCGACGCGCGCATCGCCGGGGATCCGCTGGACCCGGACGAGGTGCACTACCACCAGTCCCGCATCGGCGTGCTGGCGATCGTGCCCCAGCCCTACGGCCTGTTCCGGTTCTTCACCAACGCGCCCGCCGACGTCGAAAACGGGACACTGGCGGACATGCAGAGCCTGGTCGACGTGCGAGGGCCCGGTGGGCTCAAACTGATCGAGCCGGACTGGGTCACCACGTTCCGGGTACACCGCAGGCGGGCGGCTAGTTTCCAGCTCGGCCGGGTGTTCATCGCCGGCGACGCCGCCCACGCGCACAGCCCGATGGGCGGGCAGGGACTCAACACCGGCATCCAGGACGCGCACAACCTCGCCTGGAAGCTCGCCTCGGTCATCCGCGGCGACGCTTTCCCTTCGGTGCTTGAGAACTACACGCCCGAACGGGCCGAGGTGGCCGACGCGGTCGTGCGCGACACCGACCTGCAGACGCGGATGGCGATGTGGAACAAGGGGCCGCAGGTGGCCCTGCGCGACCTGGCCATGCGCACGCTCGACAAGACCAAGCTGCTGAACCGGTACTACATCCCGATCGCGGCGGGACGGCGCTGGGTGTACGAGGAACCCGGCGCGGTGAAGATGGAGATGTGCGACCTGCGCGCCGCGTTGCGCAGGCATTCGAAGGCCGGTGCGGCGCTGCCCCGCGAGCTCTCCGTGGAGCTGGGCGTCACCGGTCCCGGGGTCGATCCGAACCGGTACAGCGTCGTGGTGATGCCCGGCGCGGAGAACGAACTCGCCGGCCTGCACGCCGCGCTGACGCATCTGATCGAGCCGTGGTCGCGGCAGGTGCGGGTGATCGCGGTCGGCAACCGGAAGCTCAAGACCGCCCGGCAGCAGCTGCACTGCCGCCGTCCGGGTTTCTACCTCGTGCGCCCCGACGGCCACGTCGCGATGCACGGCCACCAGGACGATCTCGACAAGCTCTACCACCGGCTCGGCACCCTGCTCGTCCCGCGGGAAAAGCCCGTCGTGAACACCAGCCCAGAGTCAGACACCGTGGAGGATACCGTGACCAGCGCCAACAACAACTACGTCCCCCCGGCCCGAGTGGTCGGCAACGGCCCGCACAAGGTGATCGTGCTGCACGCACTGTTCGCCGACCACCAGTACTTCGAGCACTTCTGGTCCTTTGTGGACACGACGAAGTACTCCTACGCCTTCATGGACGCCCGCGGCTACGGCAAGGCCTTCGACGTGCCGGGCACCTACATCACCGACGAGATCGCCTCGGACGTGCTGACCCTGGCCGACAGCCTCGGCTGGAACAGCTTCTCGCTGATCGGCCACTCGCTCGGCGGCATGCCCGCGCAGCAGGTCTTCCTCAAGGCACCGCATCGGGTGCGCAAGCTGATCGGCATCTCGCCGGTGCCCGCCAACGGGATGCCCATCCCGGACTCGGACTTCCCGCTGTTCGCCGACGCCGCGCACAGCAGGGAGAACCGCAAGACGATCCTCAACCTGACCACCGGCCACAAGCTGTCGGACGTCTGGCTGAACAGCTTCGCGGACGCCTCCATGCAGGCGGTCGGCCCGGTCGCCTTCCGAGGTTACCTGGATTCCTTCCGCACCACGGACTTCTCGGCCCGGGTCACCGGTTCGGACGTGGCCACCCTCGCCGTCGTCGGGGAGAACGACCCGGCCGTCACCGCCGACGCGATGAACGAGACGTGGATGAAGCACTACCCCAACAGCGAACTCGCCGTCATCGGCAACTCGGGCCACTACCCGATGCTGGAGACGCCGATCGCCCTCGCGACGCTGCTGGAGACCTTCCTCGACAAGTGACCCCGCGATGGTCCCTGAAGGCCACCATGACGGCGTAAAACGCCGTGATGGTGGCCTTCAGGGACACTTGCGCTGGAGGTGACTTTCGGGCGTGCCGGGAGGGTTAGCTGACGACGCTCGCCGTCGCCGGGGCGGCGGTCTCGGCCACGGGGGACAGGGTCGCCGCGAACTCCGCCAGCCTGGCCAGCGCGTCCGCGGACGGCGAGCCTGGCTTGGCGTGGTAGGTGATCACCCGCTGGTCTTCGGAATCGGGCAGGGGCAGCGCTTCGAACGACAGGGTCAGCTCGCCGACCACCGGGTGCCGGAACTCGCGGACGCCGTGGGTCTTGTCCCGCACCGGGTGCGAGGACCACAGCCCGGCGAACTCGCTGCTCTTCACCGACAATTCGCCGACCAGCGACGCCAGCTTGGGGTCGTCGGCGTAGCGGCCCGCCACCATGCGCAGCAGCGCCACCAGGTCACGGGACTCCGCGGTCCAGTTGGAGTAGAGCCAGTGTGCCTGCTCGTCGAGGAACACCAGCCTGGCCATGTTCGGCTTCTCGACCGGCCGCAGCGGGCTGTCCGCGCTCAGGTGCCCGGTCAGCAGGGCGTGGGCGAGCGGGTTCCACGCCAGCACGTCGGTGACCCGGCCCAACACCACGGCCGGCACCCGGTCGAACGACTCGATCAGCTGGCGCACCCCGGGCCGGACGCGCTCCTGACGCGAGCCCGCGTCATTTTTGCGGCTCGGCCGGGCGAGGTTGGCCAGGTGCACCTTCTCGTCGTCGTTGAGCTGCAGTGCCCTGGCGAGCGCGTCGAGCACGGCGGGGGAGGCGTTGCGGTTCTGACCCTGCTCCAGGCGCGTGTAGTACGCGGCGCTCACACCGGCGAGGTGGGCGATCTCCTCGCGGCGGAGCCCTGGCACGCGCCTGCGTGCGCCGAAGCCGGTCAGCCCGGCGTCCTCCGGCCGAAGCCGGTTGCGCCGGGACAGGAGAAACTCGCCGAGTTCACTACGCTGAGCCACACGGGCGAGCATACCGAGGATTCCCGCGCACAGCGGGTTTCCGCCGCGGGCAAAGCACGTCCGAGACTGTCCCTGCCGGTGGTAGGAAAGCCTGGCGTACGAAAAAGATGGGTCTGGGTAACCCTGGAGCCAGGTCCCACACTTCCCCGTGAAGCACTCCTCCCGTGGAAGTGAAAGGTCCATCCATGTCGACTGTCGACGACAAAACACCACTGCCCGGCGGGACAACCACGCCGGACGCCGCAGGCCCGCCCACCATGACCTCACGTCAGCGGCTGATTCTTTTCCTGCTGCTGGGGGCCCAGTTCACCCTCGCGGTGGACTTCTCCATCCTGAACGTGGCCGTCCCCGAGATCGGGGCGAAGGTCGGCTTCTCCCTGGAGAACCTGCAGTGGATCGCGACCTCGTTCGCGCTGACCGCCGCCGGCTTCACCCTGCTGTTCGGCCGGATCGCCGACCTGTTCGGCAGGCGCAAGCTGTTCATGGCGGGCATCGCGCTGCTGGGCGCGGCTTCGCTGCTCGGTGGCCTGGCCAACAGCCCGACGGTGCTCATCATCGCCCGGGTGGCACAGGGTCTTGGCACCGCGATGGTCACCCCGGCCGGTCTTTCGCTGCTGACCACCTCGTTCCCCGAGGGCCCGCTGCGTGACCGCGCGCTCGGCCTCAACGGCGCGATGCTGTCGGCGGGCTTCACCTTCGGCGCCGTCCTCGGCGGCGTGCTCACCTCGCTGGTGAGCTGGCGCTGGGCCTTCCTCATCAACGTCCCGGTCGCGGTGCTCATCCTGGTGGTCGCGCCGATCCTGCTCAAGGAGAGCCGGACCCAGCACGCGAAGCTCGACATCCCCGGCGCCGTCACCGTCAGCGTCGGCCTGATCTCACTGGTGTTCGGCATCTCCCAGGCCGGCACGAAGGGCTGGGGCAGCGCGACCACTCTCGGCGCGCTCGCGCTGGGCGTCGTCCTGCTGGTCTCGTTCTGGTTCATCGAGCTGAAGTCCAAGGAGCCGCTGGCTTCGGTGCGGGTGCTCGGCAGGCGGTCGGTCAGCTTCGGCAACCTGGGTGGCGCGGCCACCTTCATCGGCTTCACCGCGATGATCTTCCTACTCACCCTGTACCTGCAGGAAGTGCTCGGCTACAGCCCGCTGACCGTCGGTCTCTGCTTCGGCGTGCTGGGGATCGGCGCGTTCCTCGGCGGCGTCACCGCGCCGCGCTGGATCGGCGTGTTCGGCAGCAGCAGGGCGTTGCTGGTCATCTCGCTGATCGTGCAGGCCGTCGCGGTCGGGATCCTGTACTTCGCCGGTGACAACCGCGGCTGGCTGATCCCGGTGCTGGTGCTCGGCTTCATCTCGAGCTACGGCCACGTCTGCGCGATCGTGGGCTACCTGGTCACCGCGACCTCGGGGCTGCCGGACGACCAGCAGGGGCTGGCGACCGGGATCACCACGATGACCCAGCAGGTCAGCATCACCATCGGCATCCCGATCATGAGCGCCATCGCGACCTCACGGATCTACTCGCTGGGCGGGGCGACCGTGGAGAACAAGCTGAGCGGGGTGACGGTGGCCATCCTGTCCAACGGCCTGATCGTGCTGGCCGTGGCACTGATCGTCGGCTTCTTCCTCCGCAAGGGGAAGACGGCGGCGCCGGTCGCGGGCTGACGCCTGGGCCGTTCGCGAAGATCCCGGAAGAACGCACCGATCCGTGTTCGGCGGACGGTCGGGCTTACCGGGATTTTTGCCGTTGGCGCTGGCGGCGAAATTCGGGTAAGCGTTTCGTTTTCCGGTCCGAAAAGTCCGAATACCTGACGGTGCTTGAATTAACAACAATCATTTCAGGCCGCTGCCACCCCGGCGTGTTCGTGACGGAAAAGTCATTGCTTGTCATCATTCTGTCGAATGACCGGAACCGGATGATCGTGCGTCGAGTCAATAGGCTGATCGTGTGGATTATCCCGTTGTTTCCGCGCCCGCACCGGACCGCCGCATTCGCGTGGTACGCACTGTCATCGCGCGATCGCATACCGCTTCGGGGCCGGGGGGTCCAGAAGATCGCCCAAAATACCCCCTGTGAGCAATATCATACTCACACCTATTCGCTGTCCTGTGCGGACAAAGGACTGTAATAATGCACTTATCCTTCACAAGGAACAACGGTCGACCCAGACTAATCGAAGATCACAATAAATCGTCGATCGAGACTTCGCTTCGACCACTGCTCGGCATCGGATTCTGGCGGGAAGTATCCGATTAATCGAATTCGGACAGCACTACCGTCGCGGCGATGAGGCCGGCGGCTGGGGGGATTCTCTCATGGGTCGGGTTACTCCACGGGCACAAGGGGAAAAGAATGACTGAGACTGCTGGACGTATGGCCGTGCGAGCGCAATTGGTGACCGGGGTAGTCGTGGGGATCGGCAACGATCTCCTGCGGTATGGGGTGGAGCGGATGTCCCAGTCACTCGACTGCGTGTCCGCGGTGCGGTTCGTCCCGGAGCTGGCGGCGGCCATCGAGCTGGCCGAGGGTGGCCGCGACGTGCTGGTGGTGCTGCTGGCCGAGGTGGACGGGCCGATGCGGCTGCGGCTGAACCAGGCGGGCGAGCGGGGCGTCAAGATCATGCTCCTGATCGACGACGACGATCTGACCGAGCTGTCGAAGGTGGTCGGCATCAAGGGCGCCGGCTTCCTGGCGGTGTCCAGCCTCAGCGAGGGCACGCTGTACGACGCGATGTCGCGGATGTGCCGCGGCGAGGTGCCCATCCCGGCGATGCTGGCGCACAGCCTGCTGGCGATGGCGGGGGAGCGGGCGGAACCCGCCCGGTCGCAGCCGCGCATCACCCCGCGGGAGCAGGAGGTGCTGCTGCTCATGGTGGAGGGGCTGAGCAACAAGCAGATCGCGCGGCGGCTGCGGATCTCGGAGCACGGCGCCAAGCGGCTGGTGGCCAACATCCTGGCCAAGACCGACTGCACCAACCGCACGGTCGCGGTGGCCAAGGCGCTGCGTGAGGGCCTCTACGAGCAGTGCGCCCAGGCCCGGGGGCAGTAACCGTCCACAGTGGAACGAACGGCCGCCGGGCCGGGCGCCGCCGTCAGTGCAGCGGCCCGGTCTGCGCGGACAGGATCGGCCAGCCCCGTGCCCGCGCGTGCCGGACCAGCACCGGGTCCCCCTCGACGGCCCGCGGGTTGCCCACCACGGACAGCATGTCGAGATCGGTGGCGTGATCGCCGTAGCCGAAGCATTCGGCGGCCGAGAAGCCCCACCCGGAGATCGTCGCGGCCACCGCGGAAGCCTTGGCCGCGCCGATCATCGGGGTGACGACCTCGCCGGTGAGCAGGCCGCCGTCGCCCACCACGGGTTCGGTGCACAGGACGACGTCGGCGCCGAGGTCTTCGGCCAGCGGTCGCAGGCAGGCCGGGAACGAGCCGGACACCAGGCCGACGGAGTCGCCCGCCGCGCGGTGCACCTCGACCGCCCGCACCGTGGCCTTCACGAACGCGGCGGAACCGGTGCGGTAGGCCGCGTACCACGCCCGGCCCGCCGTGAGCAGTTCGTCGTACGACGAGCCGGTGTAGAGGCGGTAGTAGCTCCGGTTGATCTCGCTCCGGGGGACGTCGTCGGCGGCCATCGTCTTGATGTCGCTCATGGCCCGCTCGTAGGCGGTGCCGTCGTCACCCCGCGTGTCCAGCCAGAAGCGCAGGAAGTCGAACATGCTCTTCGCCTTGATCACGGTCTCGTCGACGTCGAAGAACGCCGCTCGTCCGGAAGATCGCATTGTCTGTCCCCGTTCCAGTTCGGCAGCGCACTGCGCACTGCGACTATGGCAACGCCCACGTTCGGCGACAAGACCAGCACGGGCTGTTCTTCCGGTCACCTGACGTGACCAGCCGGGCGGAGTGGCGGGCCGGGCAGCGCCGGTCGGCTACCCCACCCGCCCGGCGGGGCGGGCGAGCGGGGCGAGAACTGCTCTCCGGCCGCGGGAAGCACCTTAAGTTACCCATGGGTACGTAGTGACTTGAGGTTCAAGTGAAAGTATAACTTGTTCTAAATACCTCAAGGATGAGGAACATCACATGAGTGAAAAAGCCATGTGGACTGGCAGTTCCACGGCGGTATCCCGTCGATCTTTTATTGCAGGAACAGGTTCTATCTTGGGTGCGGTCGCGCTCGGCGGTCACGCCGCCGCCGCGCCACGGAAAGGCGCCCCCGTCGCGGCCGCCGGGATCGTCACCGGGGCCCACGTCCCGGTGCTGGTGATCGGCACCGGGTACGGCGGCTCCGTCGCCGCTCTCCGGCTCGCTCAGGCGGGCGTCGACGTCCAGATGATCGAGATGGGCATGGCGTGGGACACCCCCGGTTCGGACGGCAAGATCTTCGCCAACACGACGAGCCCGGACGGCCGGTCCTATTGGCTGCGCACCAAAAGCAAACAGCCGCTGAGCAACTTCTTCGGCTTCCCGATCGACCGGGACATCCCGCGCTACACCGGGATCCTCGACGCCGAGGACTTCAGCGGGATCACGGTCTACCAGGGCCGGGGCGTCGGCGGCGGCTCGCTGGTGAACGGCGGGATGGCGGTCACGCCGAAGCGGGAGAACTTCGGCGCGATCCTGCCGTCGGTGAGCGCGGCGGAGATGTACGACGTCTACTACCCGCGCGCCAACGCCGGGCTCGGAGTCGGCACCATCGACCAGTCCTGGTTCGAGACCACCGACTGCTACCAGTACGCCAGGGTCGGCCGTAAACAGGCTCAGCGCTCGGGATTCCCGTTCGTCTTCGTGCCCGACGTCTACGACTGGGACTACCTGAAGCAGGAGGCGGCCGGGACCGTGCCCAAGTCGGCGCTGGCGGGCGAGATCCTCTACGGCAACAACTACGGCAAGAAATCGCTGCAGAAGACCTACCTCGAGCGGATCAAGGCGACCGGCCGGGTCACCATCTCGCCGCTGCACAAGGTCACGTCGGTCTCCCCGGCGGCCGGGGGCGGCTACACCGTCGTCATCGACCAGCTCACCACGAGCGGCGACACCATGGCCACCAAGACGGTGACCGCGGACAAGGTGTTCTTCGCCGCGGGCAGCGTCGGCACCAGCAAGCTCCTGGTCCGGCTCAAGGCCACCGGCGCGCTGCCCAACCTGAACAACGAGGTCGGGAAAGGCTGGGGTGACAACGGAAACGTCATGTGCGGCCGCGCCAACCACCTGTGGGACCCGACCGGCAGCCTCCAGGCGGCCATCCCCACCGGCGGCATCGACAACTGGGCGGCGGGCGGCGCGTTCGCGGAGGTCGCCCCGCTGCCGACCGGGATCGAGACGTTCGCCTCGTTCTACCTGTCGATCACCAAGAACCCGAACCGCGCCGAGTTCACCTGGAACGCCGCGACGGGCACGGTCGAGCTGAGCTGGCAGGTCGCGTGGAAACAGCCCTCGATCGACATGGCCAAGAGCATCTTCGACAAGATCAACGCGAAGGAGGGCACGATCTACCGGACGGACCTCTTCGGCGTCTACCAGATTTGGGGCGACCATCTCACCTACCACCCCCTCGGCGGCGCGGTGCTGAACAAGGCCACCGACAACTACGGCCGGGTCCAGGGCCACCCCGGTCTTTACGTCATCGACGGCGCGCTCATTCCCGGCAACACCAGCGTGAACCCGTTCGTCACCATCACGGCGCTCGCGGAACGGAACATCGAGAAGATCGTCGCCACCGACCTGTGACGACGCCCGCGGGGTGGGCCCGAGCCCGCCCCGCAGGCTCGTTCAGGCCGTCGGCAGGACGCAGACGGTGTCGATGCCGAGCACGCGGTTGAGCCTGCCGAACGCCAGCCAGGAACCGATGCTCATGGTCAGCTCCACGATCTCCTGCTGGCTGTAGCCCGCCTTCATCCTGGCCCAGAACTCGTCGTCGAGGCCGTGGTGGTCCAGCGCGTACCGCTCGGCGTACTCGGCCGCCAGCCGGGTGCGCTCGTCGAACGTTTCCGTGGTGCGCCACTGGGTCACCGCGTCGGGGAACCCGTCTTCGACCTTCTGCCCGTCGCGGTCGGTCCGCCAGTCCAGGCAGAAGACACAACCGTTGATCTGCGCGATCCGCAGCCGCGCGGCCTCGAACTCGCGGAGCCCGAGCGTGGTGTTGGCGTACACCGACAGCGAGAAGGCGGCCGCCGCCGTCCCGATCCCGGGGACCATCTCCCCCCAGACGTAGCCGATCGGGTCCTTGCCTTCGGGGATGTCGATGTTCATCGTTGTCTCCTTCCGAGCTTGCCGAGTGCGGGCCGCAGCGGGACGTCCAGTGCGTCGTAGAGTCCTGGCTTCGCGTCGGCGAGCCAGTCGATGGCTCCCACCAGCCTGCCGACCGCGGTGGCGTTCCCGCCCGCGGACCGGTTCTCGCCCTCGTCGGTGGCCTCGATGGTGACCTCGATGCGCGGGCGACCTTCGACGACGACCCGGTGCGCTCCCACACCGTTCGGCGGCGACGGCCAGTCCGGCGCGCAGGACGGGTGGATCCGCGTGACGTGCTCGATGACGATGCGCGGCTGCCTGCCGACGATGCCCTGCACCTCGAAGCGCACCGCGCCCTGGGTGCCCGCCTCGAACTCGCCCATGGTCCTGGTGCGCACGGTGTCCTCGAGCGGGCGCCGCTCGAGCGTCTCGCGGATCTCGTCCAGCTCGACGCCGAGCGCCCTGGCCATCAGCCGGATCTGCCCGCCCCACACCATGGTCGGGACCGTCGCCATCAGCATCGGCGGCGTGTAGCCCATCGGCTGGCCCATGCCGATCAGGTAGCGGACGGAATCGGGCTGGTCGTAGGTGGAGTAGTCGAAGATCTCCTGGCACCGGAGCACGTCCACGGTGGTGCCGAGCCCGCTGATCAGCAGCGGCAGCACGTCGTTGCCCCAGCCGGGATCGACGCCGGAGACGAACAGCGAGCCCCCGCCGTCCGCGACGGCGGCCAGCACCGGCTCCCGCAGCTCCGGTGGTGCGTTGCGCTGGTCGTAGAGGGCGTAGAGCGCGGGAGTGACGACCACCGCGCCCGCCCGCATCGCTCTGGTGATGTCGGCGAGCGCCTCGGTGGGCCGGATGTCCCCGGACGCCGCGTACACGACGGCCTGCGGACCGGCGGCCAGCACCGCGCCGATGTCGCTGCTCGCCGCCACGCCGAGCTCACGGCCAAGCCCGCCGAGCTCACCGGCGTCGCGGCCGACCTTCCCAGGACTGTGCACGAGCACCCCGGTGAGGTCCAGCGCCGGATGGGCGTCGACGGCCCGGATCGCCGCGCGGCCGACATTTCCCGTACCCCAGACCACGGTGGCAATCATGGGGTGCAGGCTAACGGTCGCGCCTCGGGGGAAGGCAAGGAAAACGTTCCACTGGGCGGACTGCCGCTCCGGCTGGCGCTCGTCCGCGCTGCTGAGTGTCTACTTCGGACGGTGAATCGGCTAGGACCGGCGGCGGGGTTTCCCGGTCTTGCCGCCTCGCTGACGACTCTTGCCCGCCGCGGGCTTGCGCCCCTCGGTTTCGGGCCGCTTGCGCTTCTCCGGCGCAGGGGCCGGTGCGCGCCCCCGTGTGCTGTTGACGGTCCGGCCGCGGACGATCCCGATGAACTGTTCCATCAGGTCCGTGGTCTCGTCCTCCAGCCACGACAGCGCGACGCGCGATTCCGGGGCGTCCGGCACGGGCCGGTAGGGTGAGGTCCTTGCGGTGGTGCAG
The DNA here is from genome assembly GCF_035828755.1 of Amycolatopsis sp. H20-H5. NCBI lineage: Bacteria > Bacillati > Actinomycetota > Actinomycetes > Pseudonocardiales > Pseudonocardiaceae > Amycolatopsis > Amycolatopsis sp. H20-H5. The sequence continues at coordinate 30,476 of NZ_JAYMZS010000033.1, forward strand.
CCGGGCGAGGGACTGCGGCACGACGAGCACCCCGACCCCGGCCGCCACCAGCTCGATGGCGTCCGCCGTCGTGGCGGGGCGCTCGATCGCCGGTCGGCCGGGCAGCTGCTCCCAGGCGAGAGTGTCGTCGAGGGGGTGCAGCACGACGTCGTCGGCCAGGTCCCCGGCGGACACCTCGTCGGCGGCGGCCGCGAAATGGTCCTTCGGGACGACGACCACGGTCGTCTCGGTGTAGAGCGGGATCGCGTGCAGGCCCGTCCGGTCGATCGGCAGCCGCAGGAGCACCGCGTCGGCCTCGCGTTCCCGCACCAGACCGGCGGCCTCGGCGGCGGGCACCCCGACGAGGGTCAGCCGGACCCCGGGCAGCCGCTCGTTCCAGGTCCGCACCCACTTGGCCGGCGTCACCCCGGGGACGTACGCGAGCGTGAATGCTGAAGGTGCGTCCGGGCCTGTCACGAGCCCAGATTACCGGGTGTGATCGGAGGTGGCGCACACGCCCGATACCCTCGATGTCATGAAGTCGCCAAAGACCCCCCAGACGATGAAGCCCGCGACCGCGGCGAAGAAGCTGGGTGTGTACCTCGAAGCCACCCCCGCGGAGTTCCAGGAGGGTGTCGTCTCGCGCGACGAGCTGAACGCCCTGCAGACCGATCCGCCCGAGTGGCTGAGCGAACTGCGCCGCAACGGCCCGCATCCCCGGCCGGTCGTCGCCGCGAAGCTGGGCGTCTCCATCGGCGGTCTCGCGCGGGGCGGAATCACCGATCCCCTCACCACGGAGCAGATCGACGCGGTCAAGTCGGACGGCCCCGCCTGGCTGGAGCGGGAACGCACCAACCAGGCCGAAGCCCGCAAGGAAGCGGAGCGCCTGAAGGAGAAGAACGCGGAGCTGCGCGGCCCGCGGTCCTGATCGGTCCTGATCGGACACCGGCCCGCCCGGTCCGCGCCTACGGGACGGTGACCTACTTCTTGACCGGGTACGCCTGGGGTGCCCCGTCCTTGTCGACGCCGATTCCGGCGTACTCGCTGACCCAGGACGGGGTGACGCCCGGCGTGCTGGAAATGTCCTTGCCGGTCTTGGCGTCGAGCACGATCGCGGCGCCGCCGTTGGTCGTGCCGTAGAGGGCGCCGTGCCACACGGTCGCGACGTGGCGGGGCGCGACCCGGTTGGCGGCGGAGTCCGGCAGTGCCCACAGCTTCTTGGCTGTCTTGGCGTCGTACGCGGTGACCTGCGAGTCGACCGTGCACACGAGCACGGACTGCTGGTCGTACAGGCAGTCGCCGTAGTCCTTGATCGCGTAGTTGTAGTCCCGGGTGAGCTTGCTCTTCTCCGTGCCGCTCGCCGGGTCGAGGAACAGCATCGACGGTTCGCCGGAGTCGTAGTCGGTGTGTTTCACCACGGCGAGTCCCGGGTCGGACGGCACCACGACGACCGCGCTCGACCTGGTCGCACCCGTCCAGAGCTGCTTGCCGGTGGCGACGTCGAGTGCGGTGGCCTGCACCATCGAGGAGTTCTCGGCCACGTTGTAGTCGGTGCCCACCAGCACGTCGCCGCTGGCGGCGCCGGCGTCGTAGTCCTTGCGGTCCCACAGGGTTTTGCCGGTCTGGGCGTCGAGGCCCACCGTCAGGTTGTCCTCGTCGCGGTGGTAGCTGGCCACGACCACCTTGTCGGTGACCGCGGCGACCTTGCTGATGGCGCTCTGGCCACCGCCGCCGTAACTGTCGTCGGCGACCTTGACGTCTGCCTGCCAGGCTTTCGCGCCGGTGGTGGTGCCGGTCGCGACGACCGTCAGCGCCGTGTAGCCCGGGGTGGTGCCCTGCTCCGGCACGGCGGTCGGCACCGCCGCCACGGCCAGCTTTTCGGTGACCATCGGCGGGAGGGGACCGACCGGGTTGACGAACGGCCCGCTCTGGGCGTTGGGGTCCGCGGCCTTGCCGTCGATCTTGGTGGTCCACGTCTGCCGTCCGGTCAGCGCGTCCACCGCGATCAGGGCGTCCGGGGTCACGATGTAGGCGGTCCGGTCCCGGAGGCTCACGAACTTGGAGACGATCTCCCCGCCGAGGTTGGCGCGCAGCGCGGACGACGGCAGCGCCACCGCCTTGTCGTCGAACTCCGTCGGCGGGTCCGCGGTCTTCGCCTCGGGTGCGGCCGGGCTCGGGGCCACCGGCGACGTCCCGCTCACCGGTCCGGAAGCCTGCCCGCCGGACCCGCTGCCGCAGCCGCCCGCCACGGCCATGAGCCCCAGGCAGGCCAAGGTCACCACAGTGCGCCGCATGTGCGTCCCCCTCAAGTCGTCGCTCCCTCGAGCTCCCCGATGTAACATATCGGGCCCCCATGTCACCCTGGTGGCAGATCCAACCATAAGCGGCAGAACGGCGCTCGCGGTTTACGCCGATTCGATGCGATCCGCACCCGATCGGCTGGTTGCCCGGATCGTCGAGCAGACGACGCCCGCGCCCGGGTCACAAGGTGCAGGAAACGTTGACCACCTGGGCAACTGTGCGTGGGTTGGGAATCCCGCCCCCACGTGCCGCACCTACTATGCGTAAGTACCGTGCCCGGCGACGCTGGTCCGCGTAGTGACAAGGAGAGTTGTGAGCAATCCGCTGGTTGCGCAAGCGCAGGATTCGACGAAGGCGTACTCGGGTATCTCGCTGGCGGAATCGGCGAGCGATCTGAAGTCGGCGATCGAGTCCGGCGACTGGGCGTCGGTGGCGCTGGGTTCGGTGGGGACGGCGCTGGACGCGCTGTCGATGGCGATGGACCCCTTCGGTGCCGCGCTGGCCGCGGGTGTGGGCTGGCTGATCGAGCACGTCGGGCCGCTCAAGGAGGCCCTCAACGCGTTGGCGGGCAACGCCGACGAGATCGCCGCGCAGTCGGAGACCTGGAAGAACATCGCCACCGAACTGGGCGGCGTCGGCGGGGATCTGGCGTCGATGGTGTCGGCGGACACCGCGTCGTGGACCGGGATCGCGGCGGACACCTACCGTCTGCGCGCCGCGAACACGGTGTCGCTGCTCAGCGCCGCCCAGAAGGGGTGCGAGGGCGCGTCCAGCGGGGTGAAGACCGCGGGCGAGGTCGTCGCGGCTGTTCGCGCGCTGGTCCGCGACATCATCGCGGAGCTGGTCGGGCACATGATCAGCTGGGCGTTGCAGGTGGTGTTCACCCTCGGCATCGGCCTGATCTGGGTGGTGCCCCAGGTGATCAACGCGGTGGCGAAGACGGCCTCGAAGATCGCGGACATCACCAAGCGCCTTGTCAAGGCGCTGCAGTCGCTGATCCCGCTGCTCAAGCGCGCGGGTGACCTGTTCGCCGACGCCTCGAAGGGGCTGCGGGACATCAAGCCGGGCGCGGTGAAGGCGCAGGGGAAGGTCGACTCGGTCCCGTCGGGCCCGAAGGATCCCTCGGCGGGGCCGAAGGGTGGTGGCGCGGGCGAGAAAGGCGCGGCCAAGCCCCCGCCGGACGGGAGCACCACCCCGTCGGGTTCGCCGGGCGCGCCGCCGAAGGCCGACCCGCCGCCGGTGTCGAAGGCCCCCGACGAGCCGCCGAAGGCGCCTGACGAGCCGCCGAGGAGTACCGATCCCTCGCCCGGCACCGGCCCCGACGGCCGCACGAACCCCTCGGGCACGCCCAAGGGCGGGCCCGCCACCCCTGCGCGGATCAGTGAAAGCAACCCCAACCCGGCCGAGCACACGACGCCGTCCCCGGACAAGTCGAAGTGCGGCGACCCGATCGACGTGGCCACCGGCGCGGTGCTCCTGGAGCAGACGGATCTGACGCTGCCCGGCGCGCTGCCCGTCGAGTTCGGCCGCACCCACCTGTCCAGCTACCAGTCGGGCCGGTTCTTCGGTCCCACGTGGACGTCCACAGTGGACGAACGGATCGAGGTCGAGCCGGACGGGCTGTACCTCGCGCTCGCGGACGGGCTGCTGCTGCGGTACCCGATGCCGCGCGGCATGGAGGCCGTGCTGCCCGACGAGGGGCCGTATCTCGCGCTGCGCCGGGTGCGGCACGGCTTCGTGGTCGGCGATCCGCAGTCCGACCGGATGCGCTACTTCGCCGCCCGAGCCGGCCAGTCGACACTGCCCTTGCGCGCGGTCGTCGACGGTGCGGGCAACCGGATCGAGGTGCAGTACCGCGACGGCGTGCCGGTGGCGATCGAGCACTCCGGCGGGTACCGCGTCGAGATCGACTCGGCGGACGGGCTGATCACCGCGCTGCGTGTGCCCGGTTCGCCGGTCGCGCTGTGCGAGTACCGCTACGACGCCGCCGGCAGGCTCGCGGAGGTGATCGACCCCGCCGGGACCCCGCAGCGGTTCCGCTACGACGCCGACGGCCGGATCGTCCGCTGGGAGGACGTGAACGGCCGCTGGTACAGCTACGGCTACGACGCCGAGGGCCGTTGCGTCCGCGCCCAGGGCACCGACGGCTACCTCGACACGGAACTGGCCTACGACCGGGAGAACCTGGTCACCACGGTCACGGACTCGCTGGGCGGACTCACCCGCTACCGGCTGGACGAGCGGCTGCGCGTCATCGGCCGGACCGACCCGCTCGGCAACACCACCAGCACCGAGCTGGACCGCTTCGGCCGGGCGGTCTCCAGCACCGACGAGCTCGGCCACGTCACGCGCTGGGAGCGTGACGCCGTGGGCAACGTCGTCACCGTCGTCCGGGCGGACGGCAGCCGGATGACCACCGAGTACGACGCCCGCAACCGGCCCGTCCTGGTCACCGGACCGGACGGCGCCGCGTGGCGCTACGAGCACGATGAGCGTGGGCGGCTGGTCCGCAGCACAGACCCGATCGGCGCCGTCGACGCGTACACCTACGACGAGGCCACCGGCACGATGGCCACCGTGACGGACGCGCTCGGCGGCGTCACCCGGTTCGAGGCCAACGCGGCGGGCCTGCCCGTGACCGTCACCGCCCCGGACGGCGCGGTGACCCGCTACACCTACGACGAACTCGGCCGGACCGCGAGCGTCACCGACCCGCTCGGCGCGGTGAGCAGGATGGCCCGCAACGCCGCGGGGGAGCTCGTCGAACAGGTCGACGCGGACGGCGCCGTGCACCGGTTCGCCTCGACCGCCCGCGGCAACACCGACGAGCGGACCGGCCCGCGCGGCGGTGTCAGCCGCGTCGAGTACGCCCACTTCGACCTGCCGGTCGTCGAGCGGCGGCCGGACGGCGGCGTCCTGCGGTACGGCTACGACACCGAGCTGCGCCTGGTCACGGTGACCAACGAACAGGGCGGGGTCTGGCGCTTCGACTACGACCCCGCGGGCAGGCTCGTGCGGGAGACCGACTACAACGGCCGTGTCCTCGACTACGCGTACGACCCCGCGGGACGGCTGGTGCTGCGCAGCAACGGCGCCGGGCAGACCATCGTCCTGGAGCGGGACGCGCTGGGCCGGTTGATCCGCCGCCGCAGCGCCGACGAGGTCGCCGAATTCGCCTATGACGGCGCCGACCGGATGGTCCTCGCCCGCAACGCGCACAGCGAGGTGCGGTTCAGCCACGACGCGCTGGGCCGGGTGGTGGCCGAATCGGTCAACGGACGCGTCGTGAGTTCGGGCTACGACCCGCTCGGCCGCCGCACCCACCGGCACACCCCGTCCGGCGCCGAGTCGGTGTTCGGCTACGACCCGCGCGGACGGGCGACCTCGATGGTCAGCGCCGGGCGCACCCTCCGTTTCGAATACGACCTCGCCGGCCGGGAAACGGTCCGGCGGCTGCTCACCGGTGCCGGGATCGCCGCCGAACTCCGGCAGGACTGGACGCCCTCGGGCCAGCTGGCGACCCAGACCGTGCGGCGCGGCGGCGCCACCGTGCAGCGACGCGAGTACGGCTACCTGCCCGACGGCTACCTGTCCGCGGTGAACGACCTGATCTCCGGGCCCCGCGACCTGGACGTCACCCCTGGCGGGCAGGTGCTCGCCGTGCGCGGCGCGCGGTGGCAGGAGCGGTACACCTACGACCTGGCCGGCGCGATCACCGCGGCGGACTGGCCGGGCGCACCCGGGGCCGGCGGCCCCCGCGCCTACCAGGGCACCTTGCTGACGTCCGCCGGCGCCACTCGCTACGGCCACGACACCGACGGCAGGGTCGCCTTCCGCGAGCGCGGCGCCCAACGCTGGGAGTACCGCTGGAGCGCCGAAAATCGCCTGATCGGGGTCCGCACCCCGCAGGGGGCGAACTGGCGCTACCGCTATGACGCGCTGGGCAGGCGGATCGCCAAGCAGCACCTCGACGAGGCGGGCGCCGTCGTCGAGCAGACCGAGTTCGCCTGGGACGGCACGCTGCTCGCCGAAGAGGTGCGCGGCGTACCCGGCAGGCCGCTGACGGCCACCGTCTGGGAGTGGGCGCCGGGGGCCGAACGTCCCCTCACCCAGACGGAACGGGTGCTCGGCGGGCCCGAGGTGAACGATCGGTTCCACGCGATCGTGACCGACCTCGTCGGCTCTCCCGCGGAACTGCTGGACGACTCCGGCGCGCTGGCCGGGCACCAGCACACCGCGCTGTGGGGACCGATGGTGTCCACCGGTGGCCAGGCGGGCACGCCGCTGCGGTTCCCCGGCCAGTACCACGATCCCGAGACCGGCCTGCACTACAACCTGCACCGCTACTACGACCCGGAGACCGGGCGTTACCTTTCGCACGACCCGCTCGGCCTCACGCCGGACCCGGATTCCCTGGCGTACGTGGGAAATCCGACCGCGTTGATCGACCCGCTCGGGCTGGCCAAGGTCGCCCCGTGCGCCGACGCCGCCGGCGGTGGCGGAGGCGGCGGCAAGAAGCCGGACAGGTTCCACCCGTACAGCCGTCCCAACGAGGCCCCGCCGGTGAAGCGGCGCAAGCACAAGTACCCGGAAGGCACCTACGGGGACAAGGATTTCGAGCGCAAGCGCCTGGAGAAGGAGTTCGGGTCGAAGATCGACGGCAACTCCACCCACCAGTCGGAGCACACCGCGGGCTTCGACGTGCTCAACGACAACGGTGGCCCCAGCAAGGTCGCCCGGAAGGACGACCCGAACCTCGAGAACAACGCCTGGGCCTACTACGAGGAGCACGGCGCCCACCGCGGTCACCCCGGTACCGGGACCGGCAGTGCCGTCCACGAGTCCGGCTTCAACTCGACTTCCTACCGGGAGTCCCAGCGCAACGCGCTGGAGGCCAACGACCCGAACACGGCGATCCAGCTCAACCAGCTCGGGTACGCCCACCAGCCCGGCTTCCAGGGCACCCACGCCGATCCCGAGATGCAGATCCGGCGGGACATGGCCGACGACTCCTACCACCGGATGGTCGACGACGTCCACCGCGGCGGCGAAGGCCTGCGCTACAACCCGGCACCGGGCGCGGACGTGCCCACCGGCGGCGCGACCGTCCCGGGCACGGGCGCGGCGGGCAACCCGCACGTGACCACCCGTCCGCTGGACGACGCCGACGCGTTCGAACTGCACGAGGCCCGCAACGCCGCGCGAACCGGCGATTGGCCGGGGGACGAGGCCTGGCAGCGCTACTACCCCGATCCCACGCCCCAGGACTGGGCGCGGCTGGAGCGTGGCGACTTCGATCCGCCGCAGCTGCCGGGCGGTGGCGACCCGATGGACCTCGGCTAGCCACGCGGCGGCCTGCTCGGACGTCCCCATCTATACGATGGCGTATAGTCCGGGCGGACGTGAGGGGAGACAACGCATGGGCGCGACCCGCACGCCTCGGGGCAAGTGGATCGAGGAAGGGCTCCGGGCGCTCGCGGCCGGTGGGCCGGAGGCCGTCCGGATCGAGGTGCTGGCACAGGCGCTCGGCGTCAGCAAGGGCGGCTTCTACGGGTACTTCGGCAATCGGGGCGTACTGCTCACCGAGATGCTCGACACCTGGGAGCGCGAGGTCACCGAGGCGGTGATCGAGCGGACCGAGAGCGGCGGGGGAGACGCGAGGATCAAACTGGGGCGGCTGTTCGCGATCGCCTCGGCCGGTGACGACCCGGTGATCGGCGCCACGACCGACCTCGCGATCCGCGACTGGGCGCGGCGCGACGAGGCGGTCGCGCGGCGGCTCCGGCGCGCGGACAACCGGCGGATGGCGTACCTGCGCTCGCTGTTCGGCTCCTTTTGTGCCGACGACGGCGAGGTCGAGGTCCGCTGCCTGCTCGCGTTCTCGGTGCGGATCGGCAACCACTTCATCGCCGCCGATCACGGCCCCCGCGATCGCACGGAGGTGCTGGAGCTGACCAGACGATGGCTGCTCAGCTAGAGCGCGTCGCTGGTGATTTGACTGTCCCTGAAGGCCACCATCACGGCGTTAGACGCCGTGATGGTGGCCTTCAGGGACTTCGGCGAGAGTGGCGCTGCGCTCGTCGGCGGCGATGAGCTGGTCGAGCCGGTGGAGGGTGTGGGTCATTTCCTCGACCCTGGTCGCGAGGCGGTCGCGGTCGGCGTGGAGCATGCGGCGCTGCGTGGTGGTGGTGTGGCCGTTGTTCACGCAGGGCAGCAGTGTCGCGATGGCACGGCTGCTGAGCCCGGCCGCGTAGAACTGCTGGAACAGGCGTACCACCTCGACGGTGTCCTCGGTGTAGCGGCGCTGTCCCGACGCCGTGCGCTCCGGGCTGAGCAAGCCTTGTTCCTCGTAGTAGCGCAACGCGCGCACGCTCACCCCGGCCCGCTGTGCGACCTCGCCGATCTTCATCGCCCGATTCCCCTGCCTTCGCGCTTGACCCTCACGCCAACGTGAGGTTCTAGGGTAGCGAACGTGGATATTCGAAACGAGATCGCGCTGGTCACCGGCGCAAACAGGGGTATCGGGCAGAGCTTCGTCGCCGAGTTGCGAAGCAGGGGCGTCCAGAAGGTCTATGCGGCGACTCGCCGGCCGGAGACCGTCCCCGCGCTGCCCGGTGTCGTCCCGCTGCTGCTGGACGTCACCGACGACGCGTCCGTGACCCGGGCCGCGGCCATGGCCGCTGACACGACACTGCTCATCAACAACGCCGGGATGTCGACCTTCGCCCGGCTGACCGACGGCGCGGAGAAGGACATCCGGCTGGAGATGGAGACCAACTACTTCGGCACCCTGCGCATGGTTCGCGCGTTCGCGCCGATCCTGGGCGCGAACGGCGGCGGTGCCGTGCTGAACGTGCTGTCGGTCATGGCGTGGATGGCGTACGAGCACTCCAACAGCTATGGGGCGTCCAAGGCCGCGGCCTGGGCGCTGACCAACGGCATCCGGTACGAACTCGCCGGTCAGGGCACCCAGGTCACGGCGCTGGCCATGGCCAGTGTCGACACGGACATGATGGCCGAGATCGAGGACGAGAAGTCGGACCCGGCGGTGATCGCCAAGGCGGCGCTGGACGGCATCGAGGCCGGTTCCCTCGAAGTGCTGGCCGACGGGCGGACGGCCCGCTGGAAGTCCCGGCTCGGCGAGGACCCGGCCCAGTTGTATCCGCACCTGTCCGCCCGCGCCGCCGTCAAGCCGTAAGCCCCCCCGGGACGGAGGTCGACACCTTCGTCCCGGGCGCACCACTCCTCCGACCGGCCTCAAAGGACAGTCACGCCCGCAGGTGGGCCCTGGCAGGCGCGACGGCGTGGTGCAACGGCAGGCCGAGCACCAGTCGTCGCAGTTCGCGCAGCACGAGTTCGCCCAGCCGGGCGCGCTCCGCGCCCAGCGCCCCGGCGAGGTGCGGGGTCAGCACGACGTTGGGCAGGCTGTAGAACGGGGAATCCGCCGACGGCGGCTCCGGCCAGGTGACGTCGAGGACCGCGGTGAGATCCGGCCGGGCGCGCAGCACGGCGACGGCCGACGGTTCGTCGACGACCGCGCCGCGCGCGGTGTTGATCAGCGTCGCGCCGGGACCCAGCCGTGCCACGAGGTCCCCGTTCACCACTCCCGCGGTCTCCGGCAGCAGTGGCGCGTGCAGGCTGACGACCGCGCAGGTGTCGAACAGTTCGGTCAGCTCCACCAGTCGCATGTCGAGGTCCGCCGCTTCCGCGACGTCGGCGACCGGGTCGGTGGCCACCACCTCGACTTCGAAGTTCCGCAGGTGGGCGGCGACCAGTCGGCCGATCTCGCCGAGGCCGAACAGTCCCACCCTGGACCGGTAGGCCCCGGCGACCCGCGGGTCGGCCGGGTAGGCCCGCCGCTCGCGGAGTTCCCGGCTCAGCCGGTGGGTCTGCTTCAGTCCTAAAAGGATCTGAGCGAGGGTGAACTCCGCCACCGGCACGGCGTTCGCGGCGGCCGCGGACACGATCGGGATCTCGCGCGCCCAGAACCCTGGCGTCGTCAGTGGGTGCACCGAGCCGGCCGCGACCAGTACCGCGCGCAGGTGCGTCGCGTGCCGCAGCAGGTCCGCGTCGAGCACCGGCGCGCCCCAGCCGGACAACAGGACCTCGACCCCGGCCAGCGCCGCCGGGTCCCTGGCGAGCGCTTCACGGGTGAGCGGCGGCCGCGAGCACGTGAGCGCTTCGATCTCCCGCACCACCTCCCTGGGGTAGACGTCGTCGCGGCGACGCTCCTCCATGACGAGCAGCGCTACCGGCCGGTGCAACGGATCTGTCATCTCTGCCTCCCGAGGGCGACCATACATCGGATGCTTGATGCCATCCAGTGAGAAATTCGGTGAGCCTGTCCGGCATGGGGTCAAGTTCGATTCGTAATCATCGGACCATTGACCTGTCGCCTGAAAGCGCTTACTTTCCGGTAAGCGTTATCCAGAGTAGACAACGTGGTCCACACTGAACAGGAGAATCGATGCGGAGATCGCGGTGGATCGGCGTGGGACTCACCGTCTCAGCGCTGGTCCTTTCGGGCTGCTCGGCAGGCCCGGCAGGCACGAACGTCCAGCAGGACACCAAGGCACCCTTGGAACTCTGGACCAGGACGACCCCCGGTGGCCCGGCCGAGAAGGCCACCCGCCGCCTCGCGGACGCCTTCGAGAAGGCGACCGGCTACCAGGTACAGGTCACCGCGATCTTCGATGACTTCGAGACCAAGCTGGCCCAGCGTGCCGCGCAGCGCGACCTGCCCGACCTCGTGATGAACGACGTCACCCAGATGGGCACCCTGCACAGCCAGGGGCTGCTCCGCGAGATCGAGCTCGGCAAGCTCAAGCACGTTCCCGAACTCACCGAGCAGGCCGTGAAGTCGGGCAAGACGGGTGACGGCAAGCAGTTCGGCCTCCCGTTCTCCGCGCAGGCCTCGGCACTGCTGATCCGCAAGGACTGGCGGGAGAAGGTGGGCATGGGCGTCCCGCAGAGCTGGGCCGACCTGGTGGCACTGGGCAAGGCCTTCACCACGGGCGACCCCGACGGCAACGGCAAGAACGACACCGCCGGGCTGTCGGCGACCCTATCGACCACGCGGGGCTACGCCTCCTGGTACTTCTCCAACTTCCTGTGGGCGGGCGGCGGTGACTTCGTCGCCGACGCGGGGGACGGCAAGTTCAAACCGGCCATGAGCACGCCCGAGTCGATCGCCGCCACGCAGTGGTTCCGCGACCTCGGCTGCAAGGAGAACGTGATCCAGCCCGGCTCGGTCACCATGGCCACCCCGGCCACCAACGAGACGTTCGAGGCGGGCAAGGCCGGGATGTACGTCGTCGGCCCGTACCTGCTGCCGCGCTTCGACAAGTCGCTGGGCAAGGACAAGTACGAGGTCGTCCCGATGCCGAAGGCGGCGAAGAACGCCGATGTGCTGGCCGAGGGCGGTTCGACCTACCTGATGGCCGGTTCGCCGAACCAGGCCGGGCAGGACGCCTTCGCCGACTTCTCGATCTCGGCCGAGGGCCAGCAGATCGGCATGGAGGGCGATTCCGGGTTCATCGTGCAGCTGCCGGTCAACAAGAACGTCGACATCACCAAGGTGCGGGCCGACCCGCGCTGGAAGACCTACGCCGACATCTACCAGTCCTCAGGCCACTACGCGCCGTCGGTCCCGAACTGGACGCCGGTCCGGCAGGCGACCGCGGACACGGTCAGCGCACTGGTCGCCGACTGCCGCCTCGACCTCAAGGCGGAACTGGCCAAACTCGACACGAAACTCGCGGCGACCCTGAAACAACAAGGAGTCGGCGCGTCATGAGCGTCGACCACGCGGGTCCGCGGGTCATCGACGAGGCCGTCAGCCCGGCGCCCGCGCCGAAGGCCCGACGGCGTTACCGCCGCGAAGGCAGCCGGTGGACCCCGTGGCTCTTCCTCGCCCCGGCGCTGATCCTGTTCGTGTACTTCAAGTTCATCCCGATGATCACCGCCGTGGTGATGTCCTTTCAGGACGTCCAGCCGTATCTGGGCAACCGCTGGGTGGGCACGGAGAACTACAGCGCGGTGCTGGGTGACGAGGCGTTCCACAGCGCGACCTGGCACACGCTGGTCATCGCGGTGGCACAGACGGGCGGCTCGATGCTGCTCGGGCTGGTGCTCGCGCTGGTGATGGAGGGCCAGACCAAACGGCTCAAGTTCCTGCGCTCGGCGGCGTTCCTGCCGGTGGTCGTGCCGATCGCCGTGGTCGCGGAGCTGTGGCGGATCATGTACCACCCGACCGGGGACGGGATGCTGAACTCCCTGCTCGGGCTGTTCGGCGCGGGGCCGTCGGGGTTCATCAACGACCCGGACACCTCGCTGATCTCGGTCATCGTCACCGGCGTCTGGCGCGGCGCGCCCTACGACATGATGATCTTCCTGGCGGGCTTGGCCGGGGTCGACCGCGGGCTCTACGAAGCGGCCACAGTGGACGGTGCTTCCCGCTGGCAGAAGGTCGTCCACGTGACCCTGCCCGGGTTGCGATCGGTGTTCTCGATCCTGTTCGTGCTCGCCGCGATCCGCGGCCTGCGGGTGTTCACCGAGGTCTTCCTGCTGACCAACGGCGGCCCGAACGGCTCGACCGAGGTGGCCATGACCCTGATCTACAAACTCGGCCTGGAACAGAACCGGCTGGGCGTCGGCGCGGCGGGAGCCGTCCTGCTGTTCCTGGCGACGCTCGTGCTGACGCTCTGCGTCCAGCTGCTCCGACGGAGGCGAAACGCATGAGCGCGGCCAACGACACGGCACTCGGCCTGGACGCGGTGAAGTCGCCCGCCGGACGGTTGCTGAAGCTCGCCCTCTACGCGCTGCTGCTCCTGGTGTTCGCCGGGCCGCTGCTGGCACTGCTCGTCGGCGCGTTCGACCACGTGACCGACCCGACCGCGCTCAGCGTGATCCCGTCGAGTCCCACCCTGGACAACTTCGGCGTCGCCTTCGAGCAGGGCGTGGGGAAGTACCTGCTGAACTCGTTCTTCGTGGTCGGGTTCGGGCTGCTGCTGCAGGTCATCGTCTCGGTACTGGCCGGGTATGCCTTGGCACGCAAGAAGTTCCGGTTCATGTCGCTGGTGCTGGTCGCTATCCTGGCGACGCTCATGCTGCCGGAGGAGATCCTCGCCATCCCGCTTTCGCTGATCCTGTCGGACCTGCCGATCGTGCATTTCAACCTCATCGGCAGCCTGGCCGGGATGATCGTGCCGCTGGGCGCGTGGGCGTTCTCCATCCTGGTCATGACGGAGTTCATGAAGGACGTGCCGCGCGAGCTCGAAGAGGCGGCCCGGATCGACGGCGCCGGTGACCTGCGGATCTTCGCGCAGATCATCCTGCCGATGTGCAAGCCCGCGCTCGGGGTCGTCGGCGTCTTCGGCTTCACGATGATCTGGGACCAGTACCTGCTGCCGCTGCTCGTGTCGACCGACTCGTCGTCGTACACCCTGCCGCTGGCGCTGCGGACGCTGCGGATCGATCCGACCGTCACGCCCGGCGTGATCATGGCGGCGTCGCTGCTGGCGCTGCTGCCCTCGGTGGTCGTGTTCCTGTTCTTCCAGCGCTCGTTCGTCCGTGGCCTCGCCTCGGGCGCGCTCAAGGGCTGATCCCAACACTCCACTGTAGACAGAAGGAGCGTTACTTCCGTGAGTTCCACCGACACCGCGTGGTTCACCCGCGACCGGTTCGGCCTGTTCGTCCACTGGGGACTGTATTCGCTCGCCGCCAGGCACGAATGGGTCCAGAGCCGCGAGAAGCTGACCGACGAGCAGTACCGGCCCTACTTCGACCACTTCGAGGCAGACCGGTACGACCCGGTCGCCTGGGCGCGGGCCGCCAAAGCCGCTGGAATGCGCTACGTCGTCCTCACCACCAAGCACCACGACGGGTTCTGCCTGTGGGACAGCGATCTCACCGAGTTCAAAGTCACCAACACCCCGCACGGCGAGGACGTCGTCGGCCCGTTCGCCGAGGCGTGCCGCGCGGAGGGGCTCAAGGTCGGCTTCTACCACTCGCTGATCGACTGGCATCACCCGTCGTTCCCGGTCGACGGCACCCATCCGCGACGCGACGACGCCGAGCACATCGCGGCCACGGCGGACGCGGACATCGCCGACTACCGGCGCTATCTGCACGGCCAGGTCCGCGAACTGCTCACCCGCTACGGCACCGTCGACTACCTGTTCTTCGATTTCTCCTACGCGGGCCGCGAGGAATGGTGGGGCGGCAAGGGGCCGGACGACTGGGACTCGAAAGCCCTGCTCGAACTGGTCCGTGAGCTCCAGCCCGAAATCCTGGTCAACGATCGCACCGGTGTCCCCGGCGACTTCATCACCCCCGAGCAGTACCAGCCGTCCGGGCCGATGACGGCCGACGGCGTGCCGGTGGTGTGGGAGGCGTGCCAGACACTCGACGGCAGCTGGGGCTACGACCGCGACAACCTCGACCGCAAGAGTCCTGAGCTGCTCATCCGCATGCTCGTCGACGGCGTGTCGAAGGACGGCAACCTGCTGCTCAACGTCGGACCGACCGGCCGGGGCGAATTCTCTCCCGAGGCGAGCGCGACGCTCGCCGAGCTGGGCCGGTGGATGGACCGCCACGAGCGGTCGATCCGCGGCTGCGGGCCCGCGGAGTTCACCGCGCCCGCCGACTGCCGATTCACCCAGCGCGGTGACCGGCTCTACCTGCACCTGTTCGCTTGGCCGCTGCACCACGTGCATCTGCCGGGGCTGGCCGGGCGGGTGAGTTACGCCCAGCTGCTCACCGACGCCTCGGAAATCCAGCAGGTCCGGACCGATCCCGGTGCGGTGGCCCAGAACACCCGGATGAGCGGCCAGCCCGCCGGGACCCTCACGCTCCGCCTGCCGACGCGGCGTCCGGACACCCCCGTTCCGGTGATCGAACTGTTCTTGAACTGACTGAACTCTCCGTCCCCACCCGACTGACCCGGAGGCATCATGGACCGCCGAACCTTCCTCAGCAGCGCCACGCTCGGCGCCGCACTCGTCGTAGTCCCGCTGGGCACCGCCGCCGCGGCGTCCTGCCGCGAGGCCGCGCCCGTCAAATCGCTGGCGGAACTGCAGGCCGCGATCGACAAGGCCGCCGCGGGCGCGGTGATCACCCTCAAGAACGGTGACTACACGGTGCCGACCGGCAAGCCGATCACGGTCAAGGGCAGGCGTGGCACGGAGGCGCAGCCGATCACGATCGTCGCCGAGTCCCGCGGCGGCGTGGTGCTGCGCGGCGAGCAGAGCTTCGTGTTCAGCAGCTCGTCGTTCATCACCATCAGCGGTTTCTCGCTGCGGCAGAGCACGACCCTCGACGTCCCGCCGGACTGCTCGGCGATCCGGCTGACCCGCAACGATCTCCAGTTCGCCGACATCTCCGAGCTGAACTGGGTGATGGTGCGCGCCGACGACAGCAAGGTCGACCGCAACCATTTCCACGGCAAGACCACCCAGGGCATCTTCCTGGGCATCGAAGGCGCGGGGAAGGACGGGATGGCCCAGAACGTCCAGGTCTTCCGGAACTACTTCTCCGACCACAGCTTCGCGGGCGACAACGGTGGCGAGCCGATCCGCCTCGGCCTGAGCCCGCGGGCGCTGACCAAGGCAGGCGCGAAGGTCGAGTACAACCTGTTCGAGCGTGCCAACGGCGACCCCGAGGCGATCTCCATCAAGTCCTCCGGCAACTTCGTGCGGCACAACACCATCCGCGACAGCAAGGGCGGAATTGTGCTGCGGCACGGAAATGGCACCCGCGTCGAGGCGAACTACCTGCTCGGCGGCCAGGAAGGGGTGCGGATCTACGGTAACGACCACGTCGTGGTCAACAACTACGTCGCCGGGATCACCGGTCGGGGACTGGTCGTCGGCAGCGGCAGCGAGCGCGACCACACCCCTGGCGAACCCGACGACACCCGCCGTGGCAACGACGCGGCCGACCGGGTCCTCATCGCCAACAACACCTTGCTGAACAACAAGAGCACGCTGTCGGGCGAGACCAACCGGCCTTTCGAGCCGCACGACTGCGTCATCGCGGACAACCTGCTCATCGGTGACACCGGTGACCTGGTGTCGATGGGGAACACCGTCGGTTTCCGCTGGTCGGGCAACATCGTGTTCGGCGCGGGCACGGACGGCAACGCCCCGGCCGCGGGCTACCGGCGGGTCGACCCGAGGCTCGCGCGGGGCGCCGACGGCGTCTCCCGGCTCACCGCGAGCAGCCCCGCGATCGGCGCGGCGACACTGTCCCCGGCGCCGGTCACCGAGGACATCGACGGCCAGCCGCGGGGGAGTGCCCGCGACGTCGGGGCTGACGAGTACTCATCGGCGGCCCCGCTACTCCGTCCGCTCACGCCTGCCGACGTCGGGCCCGCCGCGCCGTAAAGTCACGGGGTGCTCGCCGGAGGTGATCCACCGGCACGATCGAGGAGGAACCATGCCGCAGCGCGCCGCAGGCTCGGTCACCCTGGCCGACGTCGCCCGTGAGGCGGGTGTGTCGCTGGCGACGGCGTCACGGGCGCTCAACGGCGGCACCAGACAGGTCCGCGGCGACCTGCTGGAGACCGTGCTGAAGGTCGCCGAACGGTTGCGGTACACGGCGAACGGGCCCGCGCAGGCGATGGCACGCGGGCGCAGCAACGTGGTGGGGCTGCTGGTGCACGACATCGTCGACCCGTATTTCTGCTCCATCGCGTCCGGGGTCATGCGGGTGGCCGCGCGGCACCGGCTGACGGTCACCATCGCCAGCACGGAAAACCAGCCGGAGAAGGAGGTCGAGTACGTCGCGACGCTGCGCGGGCAGCGGGCCAGTGCGGTGATCCTCGCCGGATCCCGGATCGAGCACCGCACGCTGCAGCGGCGCCTGACCGTGGAGCTCACGGCCTTCGAAGCCGCCGGTGGCCGCGCCGTGGTGATCGGGCAGAACAGGTTGCCGTTCGACACCGTCCAGCTCGGGAACCGGCCGGGCGCCGCCGATCTCGCGGCCCGGCTCACCGGACTGGGCCACCGCTCGTTCCTGGTGCTCGCCGGGCCCCCGGCGCTGCTGACCTCGCGCGACCGCCTGCGGGGTTTCCAGGACGGTCTCGGGCGCGACGGTGTGGCACTGACCGCCGGGCGGATCGTGCACACGGAGTTCACCCGCGACGGCGGTTACGACGCCATGGCACGGGCACTCGACGGTGGTTTCCGCGACGGATGTGTCTTCGCGGTCAACGACGTGATGGCGGTCGGCGCCATCGCCGCCTGCCGTGACCGCGGGCTGCGGGTGCCCGCCGACGTCGCGGTGGCGGGCTTCGACGACATCGTGACGCTGCGGGACATCAGGCCGTCGCTCACGACGGTGCGGGTGCCGATCGAGACGATGGGGGAGCACGCGCTGGACTTCGTGCTCTCCGAGCGGGCCGGCAGTCCCCGGGTCAAGCATGTGACCGGCGAGGTCGTCCTGCGCGAGAGCACCCGGCTGTAAACGCTTTCTTTTGCGAGCAAACCGGCACTTGCCGGTACTCGTCCACCGCGTCTACCGTTTTGGGTAAGCGCTTTCCAAGGAGGCTCGATGACAGCGGAGCGGACGCTCGGCGTGGTGATGAACGGCGTGACCGGCCGGATGGGGTACCGCCAGCACCTGGTGCGGTCGGTGCTCGCGATCCGCGAGCAGGGCGGCGTCGAACTGGCCGACGGCTCCCGGGTCCGGCTCGAGCCGGTGCTCGTCGGGAGGAACGCGGAGAAGCTGCGGGAGATCGCGCGGCGCCACGGGCTCGACCGGTGGACCACCGACCTCGATGCGGCGCTGTCCGACGACAGCTGCCCGCTCTATTTCGACGCGCAGCTCACCCAGGCCCGCGAGAAGTCGCTCGTCCTGGCCATGGACGCGGGTAAGCACGTCTACACCGAGAAACCGACTGCGGAGACCCTCGCCGGGGCGCTCGAGCTGGCGCGGCGGGCGCGGGCGGCGGGTATCAAGAACGGCGTCGTGCACGACAAGCTGTACCTGCCGGGGCTGCTCAAGCTCAAACGCCTTGTCGACTCCGGCTTCTTCGGCCGGATCCTCTCTGTGCGCGGCGAGTTCGGCTACTGGGTGTTCGAGGGCGACTGGCAGTCCGCGCAGCGGCCGAGCTGGAACTACCGGGCCGAGGACGGCGGCGGCATCGTGCTCGACATGTTCTGCCACTGGAGCTACGTGCTGGAGAACCTGTTCGGCCGGGTCGAGGCGGTCATCGCGAAAGCGGTCACCCATCTGCCGGAACGCCACGACGAACGGGGAAACCCCTACGCCGCGACGGCCGACGACGCCGCGTACGGCATCTTCGAGCTGGCGGGCGGGATCACCGCGCAGATCAACTCGTCGTGGTGTGTGCGGGTGAACCGGGACGAACTGGTCGAGTTCCAGGTCGACGGGACACACGGCAGCGCGGTCGCGGGGCTGCACGGCTGCAAGGTCCAGCCGCGGGTGGTCACGCCCAAGCCGGTCTGGAACCCGGACCTCGCGCAGAGCGAGCCGTTCCGCGCCCAGTGGCAGGAGGTCCCGGACAACGTGGTGCGGGACAACGGGTTCAAGGCGCAGTGGGAGCAGTTCGTGCGGCATGTGGTCGACGACGCGCCCAACGCCTACGACTTCATGGCCGGGGTCCGCGGGCTGCAGCTCGCCGAGGCGGGCCTGCTGTCGTCACGCGAGGGCCGTCGCGTCGAACTCGGTGAGCTCTCGCTGTGACCGCCACCGTCACCCTGCCCGGCGCCGACGGCAGGCTTTCGGAACTCACCCTGACGCCGCCGCCGCCGATCCGGCCGCGCCCGGCTGGCCCGATCACCAGCCGGGTCGCGTTCGCCGCCGCGCACGTCGTGCCCGCGGTGCACGCCGACAACGTGCCCGGCGCCCCGGCGGAAATCGACTGGGACTCGACACTGGGTTTCCGCCGTCACCTGTGGTCCCACGGCCTTGGTGTGGCCGAGGCGATGGACACCGCGCAGCGCGGCATGGGCCTGGACTGGCGCTGTACCCGGGAGTTGATCCGCCGCAGCGCCGCGGAAGCCAGGACGGCCGGGGGCCGGATCGCCGCCGGGGCGGGCACCGACCAGCTCGGCGACGGCGTCGGTTCGCTGGCGGAAATCACGGCGGCGTACGAGGAACAGACCGAAGTCGTCGAAGACAGTGGCGCACAGGTCATCCTGATGGCCAGCAGGCAGCTGGCCAGGCTCGCGAAGAGCCCGGAGGACTACCGCGAGGTCTACGACCGGCTGCTCGATCAGGTCGCCGAGCCGGTCGTGCTGCACTGGCTCGGCCCGATGTTCGACCCGGCGCTGACGGGATACTGGGGCTCACCGGAGGTCGACGTCGCGGCGGAAACGGTCCTCTGCCTGATCCGGGACCACGCCGCCAAGGTCGACGGGATCAAGGTGTCGCTGCTCGACGCGGAGCGGGAGAAACGGCTTCGCGCGGCGCTTCCCGCCGGTGTCCGGCTCTACACCGGTGACGATTTCAACTATCCGGAGCTCATCCGCGGCGACGGCGAGCACCACAGTGACGCGCTGCTGGGCATCTTCGCCGCGATCGCCCCTGCCGCCTCGACCGCGTTGCGGGCACTGGACGCCGGTGACCTCGACGGCTACGACGCCGCCTTCGCCCCGACGGTCCCGCTGGCCAGGCACATCTTCGCGGCGCCGACCTACTACTACAAGACCGGCATCGCGTTCCTGTCCTGGCTGGGCGGGCACCAGCCGGGCTTCACCATGGTCGGTGGCCTGCAGAACGCGCGCAGCGCGGTGCATCTCGCCGGGATCGTCCGCCTCGCGGACAGCGCCGGGCTGCTGCCCGACGTCGACCTGGCCGCTCATCGGGTGCGCCTGTTCCTGGAGACGGCGGGAGTGCCGCGATGACACCGGACCGGCTTTCCCTCAACCAGAAGACCACCGACTCCTGGTCGCTGCACCAGGCCGTGGACGGCTGCGCGCGGGCGGGGTTGCGCTCGATCGGGCTCTGGCGCGAGCCGGTGCGCGAGGCAGGACTCGCCACGGCCGCCCGGCTCGTCGCCGACGCCGGGCTGCGGGTCTCCTCACTGTGCCGCGGCGGATTCCTCACCACCGACGACCCCGTCGCCGCGCGCGGGGCGATCGAGGACAACGTCCGCGCGATCGAAGAAGCGGCCGAGCTCGGCGCGGCCTGCCTGGTGCTGGTGGTCGGCGGGCTGCCCGACGGCTCGCGGGACCTGCCCGGCGCGCGTGACCGCGTCGCCCGCGCCCTCGACGCGCTCGTGCCCCGCGCCGCCGAGCACCGCGTCCGGCTGGCGCTGGAACCGATGAACCCGATCTACTGCGCCGACCGGGGCGTGCTCTCCACCCTGAGTCAGGCGCTCGACCTGGCAGAGCGGTATCCCGCGGACCGGGTCGGCGTCGTCGTCGACACCTTTCACGTGTGGTGGGATCCTGAGGTGCTGCCCCAGATCGCCAGGGCGGGCACGCGGATCTTCGGCTTCCAGGTGTGCGACTGGATCACCCCGCTGCCCGCCGACACGCTGCTGGCCCGCGGCATGATGGGCGACGGCCACATCGACTTCCGCGCGCTGCGGGCGGCGGTCGACGCGGCGGGGTACGACGGGGACATCGAGGTGGAGATCTTCAACGCCGACATCTGGGCCGCCGATCCCGACGCCGTGGTCGAGACGATGAAACGCCGCTACGTCGAACACGTGGTGGGCCGGTGATCCGGCCGGGTCTGTGCTCGGTGACGCTGCGCCGCCTCGACGTCGACGAGGTCGCCCGGCGCGCGGCGCTGGCCGGGCTGACGGTGCTCGAGTGGGGCGCCGACGTCCATGTCCGGCCCGGCGACGAGCGGGCGGCGGATCGAGCGCTTGACGCCATGGCGCGGCATGGGCTGACCTGCGGTTCGTACGGGTCCTACTTCCGCGCCACCCCGGCGGAGACCGGTCAGTTCACCCGGATCGCGGCCGGCGCTGTCCGGCTCGGCGCCGCCCGGGTCCGGGTGTGGGCTGGCAAGGCCGGGTCGGCCGCTGTCGCCCCCGACGAACGCCGGCACGTCGTCACCGCGCTTCGCGAGGCCGCGGACATCGCGGCGGGCCACGGGCTGGACGTCGCGCTCGAGTTCCACGGCGGCACGCTGACCGACACCGCCGCGTCGACGGCCCGGTTGCTCGACGAAGTGGGCCGCGCCAACCTCGGCACCTACTGGCAACCGCCCCAGGACCTGCCGGACGAGCAGGCGCTGGCCGGGCTTTCCCGGCTGCTCGAGCACGTCCGGGCGGTCCACGTCTTTTCCTGGTGGCCGGGTAACGAACGGCAGCCGCTGACCGCGAGGACGGCGTTGTGGGCACAGGTCTTCGCCCTGCTCGCCCCGCTGGCCCGGCCGGTCGACGCGCTCCTGGAGTTCGTGCCGGGCAACGACCCGGAAACCCTCACCACCGAAGCACAGTCCTTGCGGCAACTGCTGGCCGCCGTCTTACCCGCAAGCCCCTGAAGGCCACAGCGTCCCCAAAGGCCCGTCGCCTCGTCGGCGACGGGCCTGACGGCGTTTAACGCCGTCATGGTGGCCTTCAGGGCACACTCGAATACGGGCTGGAACGCGAGGTGTGAGGGCGTGGGCGTCGCCGGGCCCCGGTCGTTGTGACGTTTTCTGTCGGTGGGGCCCAGTATCCTGATCGGGTGAGTATCGAGGCGGTGCGGACACCGGCCAGATCGTTTTCCCTTCCCGTGAGCGCCACCGGCGCGGACCAGCAGGAGCCCCACGCATGACCGACACCGCGAACGCCCCCTCGCTGCACCGGCAGCGCGCGCCGGCCCGGTCCGGGCTGGTGATCGGAGTGCTGGTGCTGTCGGCCTTCGTGATGATCCTGAACGAGACCATCCTGAGTGTCGCGCTGCGTGACCTCTCGGCCGACCTCGCCGTCCCCACGACGACCATCCAGTGGCTGACGAGCGGATTCCTGCTCACCATGGCCGTGGTCATCCCGGTCACGGGGTTCCTGCTCGAGCGTTTCACCCCGCGCCAGGTGTTCCTCTTTTCGCTGACGTCGTTCAGCCTCGGCACGCTGCTGTGCGGGCTCGCCCCGGGGTTCGCCCTGCTGCTGGTCGGCCGCATCGTGCAGGCGTGCGGCACGGCGGTGATGCTGCCCCTGCTGATGACCACGGTGATGCGGCTCGTGCCGCCGCACCGGCGTGGCGCCACGATGGGGACCATCACCATCGTCATCGCGGTCGCGCCGGCCATCGGCCCGACGATCGGCGGCGCGGTGCTCTCGTCGCTCGGCTGGAGCTGGCTGTTCTGGATCGTGCTGCCGCTGTCGCTCGCCGCGCTGGTGACCGGCGCGGTGCTGCTGCGCATCGACAGCCCCACCCGGAAGGTGCCACTCGACCTGGTGTCGGTGCTGCTGTCCGCGGTCGGTTTCGGCGGCGTGCTGTACGGGCTGTCCGTGGTGGGCGAGTCCGCCGCCGCCGAGCCGCCGGTGCCGCCTTGGGCGCCGGTCGTGGTGGGGCTCGTCTCGCTCGTGCTGTTCACTTGGCGCCAGGCCCGGCTGCAACGCCGTGACAGGGCACTGCTGGACCTGCGTCCGTTCACCTATCGCGGGTTCGTCGTGTCCCTGGTGCTCACCGCTCTGCTGTTCCTGTGCCTGATCGGGGCGGGCGCGATCCTGCTGCCCCTGTACCTGCAGACAGTGCTGCACACCTCGACGCTGGTGAGCGGCCTCGCCGTGCTGCCCGGTGGGCTCGTCCTCGGCCTGCTCGGACGTCCGGTCGGCGCGTGGTTCGACCGCGTCGGCGCCCGTCCGCTGGTCATCCCGGGAGCGGCGGCCATGGCGGCCTCACTGTGGTTGTTCGCCACGCTCGGGCCTGCGTCGTCGCTGGTCGTGGTCATCGCTGTCCACGTGCTGCTGATGGCCGGGCTGGGCCTGATGATGACCCCGCTCATGACCGACTCGCTCGGCGTGCTGCCCGACCATCTCCACTCCCACGGCAGCGCCATCCTCGCGACGTTGCAGCAGGTCGCCGGAGCGCTCGGCACCACCCTGTTCGTCACCGTCGCCACGCTCGCCAGTGCGGGCGATTCCGGCGGCAGCCCCGACGCCGCGGGTCTCCACCTCGCCTTCATCGTCGCGGGCTGCATCGGCCTGGCCGCGTTCGCCGGTTCTTTCTTCGTCCGGTCCGTCCGCCTCGAGCCCGCGGGCGAGGTCCAGTGATCGAAAGATCAGTTCTCCCGGCGCCGACGGTCGTCCTTTGTGGACTGTTTCGCGCCCGGCAGCTAGCTTTCGGCCTCTCCGGCGAGGGCTTGATAGACGGGCCGGAGCAGCTCGGCGACCTCTTCGCCGCCCACGGTGATCGCGAACGGGGGAACCTGGCCCAGTATCGCGTCGACAGGGGCCTCCGGACCACGTAACGGAGCGGCGCCCCCCAGCCCCGGGGCCTGACCACAGTCGAAGAAGCTGTCCATGACTTCGCTCAGCGCTCGCGGCCGGTCACCCGGATCGAGCGTCTCGTCGGGGCCGAGCCGGTCCCGCAGCTCGTCGAGCAGCGTCTCGCGGTCCCTCCCGCGCAGCGCGAGGAGGGTGAACGGATCGGCCCCGACCCGCGCCGTGAGCGCGGAAAACACGGCGTCCAGGTGCTCGCACGGCACCTGGACCCCGGGGCAGGTGCAGTCCAGCGACACATCCCGCGCCGAAACGGGGAACAGTGGCAGCCGGATGGCGGCGAAGATCTGCTCGACGTCCTGGGGCAGTTCACCGCCGAGCAGCAGCGCGGTGCACGAGGCCTTCGCGGCCAGGGCATGGGTGATCGCCGCCCAGTCCGCCTTCCCGAACGCCGACAGCCCGATCCGCATCCTCGTACGGGCGCGGCCGGTCGCCCCGCACCCGGGCGTCGGCGCGGCCCGCGCTGATCCGCAGCGAGACGACCCGGCCAGGAGCGGCCGCCTTCCCCGGCGCGGGCAGGTCGACACCCAGTGACTTCAGCGCCCGGGTGAATCGAGCCGACCACCAGGGGACAGGTTCACTCATCGGTCGCGTCCGTTCCCAGCGTGAGCATCTCGCGCAGCGCGTCGGCGGGAAGCTCGGTGAGCCAGTTCTCGCCCTCACCGACGACCATCCCCGCCAGCGCGCGCTTTCGGGCGATCAAGGTGTCGATGCGTTCCTCGATGGTGCCGGGGCAGACGAGCTTCCGGACCTGGACGTCGCGCCCCTGGCCGATGCGGAACGCCCGGTCGGTGGCCTGGTTCTCCACCGCCGGGTTCCACCAGCGGTCCAGATGCACGACGTGGCTGGCGGCGGTCAGTGTGAGCCCGGAGCCGCCCGCCTTGAGGGAGAGCAGCAGGATCGGCGGCCCGTCGCCCGACTGGAACCGCGCCACGATCGCGTCCCGGCGTCCCTTCGCCAAGCTCCCGTGCAGGTACGCGACGTCGGCGCCCAGCCGGTTCGACAGATGCGGGACGAGCAGGTGCCCGAACTCGGCGTACTGGGTGAAACACAGCACCCGATCTCCCGAGGCGAGGATTTCCTCCAGGATCTCTTCCAGCCGGATGACCTTGCCGGAGCGGCGCCCGATCGGGGAGCCGTCGTGCAGCAGGAGCGCGGGGTGGTTGCAGACCTGCTTGAGCTTCGTGATCGCGGCGAGGATGTTGCCGCGTCGTTTGATGCCCTGGCTGTCCTCGATCTTCGTCATCATCTCGTCGACGATCGCGCGGTAGAGCGTCCCCTGTTCGCGGGTGAGCCGGTACTCCTGCCTGAATTCCAGCTTCTCGGGCAGCTCGGGGACGATCGCCGGGTCCGTCTTCACCCGGCGCAGCAGGTACGGCTGGGTGATCCGGCGCAGGGCCGCGGCGGTGGCGGTGTCGCCGCGGCGCTCGACGGGGACGGCGAACCGCCGGCGGAACTCGGGACTGGTACCGAGCAGCCCGGGGTTCAACACGTCCATCACCGACCACAGGTCGGCCAGCCGGTTTTCCACCGGCGTCCCGGTCAGCGCGAGCCGGTGCTCGGCCGTGAACCGCCGCACCGCGCGAGCCGTCGCGGTGTGGGCGTTCTTGATCGCGTGCGCTTCGTCGAGCACCAGGCGGCGCCAGGCGACGGTCTCGAGTTCGACGGCGTCACGGGCCGCGGTGGCGTAGGTCGTGATGACGAGATCGGCGTCGGCGATTCGCTGGGCGAGCGGTTCGCCGTGCGGGCGGCCGCTGCCGTGGTGGGCGTGGACACGCAGCCCCGGAGCGAAGTTCGCCGCCTCCCGCTGCCACATGCCGACCAGCGACATCGGGCACAGCACCAAGGTCGGCTTGCGGGTGTGTCCAGCTCGCTCGACGGCTTCGAGCGCCAGCGTCTGGACCGTCTTGCCGAGGCCCATGTCGTCGGCGAGGCAGGCACCGAGGCCCAGCGCCGCCATGAAGGCCAGCCAGTCGACGCCCCGCTGCTGGTAGGGGCGCAGCGTCGCGGTGAACGTCGGCGGCACTCCGACCGGCCGGAGCGTCCGATGGAGCCGCTCGGCCAGCACGTCCCCGACCCAGCCGTCGGCGCTGACGTCCGTGACCGGGAGCGGCACCTCGGTGTGCCGGTGGACGAGGTCGAGCAGGTCGGCGGCGGTGGGCACCTGGGCGTGCGGCCGGTGGCGGTCGCGGCGCAGGAACTCGAGACCGGCGCGCAGCCGGTCGGCGTCGACGCTGATCCACCGGCCGCGCAGCCGCACCAGCCGCGACTTCGCCGCCACGAGCCTGCGCAGCTCGTCCTCACCGAGTTCGTCGTCTCCCACCGCCACCGACCAGCGGAATCCGGCCAGCTCGTCGCGCCCCACCCTGTTTCGGGTGACGACCTGCTCCGGGGGCGAGCTGTGGACCGAGAGCCGGAGCCCGAGCCTGCGCCTGCCGTCCCAGGTAGCCGGCAGTTGCGCTTCGAACCCGGCCTCGACCAGCCGAATCGCGCCGGAGGTGAGGAACTGCTCTGCCTCCTCGACGGTGATGTCGTGGGTCGCGGGCGGGGATGCGCGCAACGCGGGCGCCAGCATCGGCTCCACCAGCGCGGCCCGGCCCAGCTCGGCGACGAACAGCCCCTTGGGGTCCCTGACCAGACCGTCCGCCTCGCCCGACCAGATCTGCCCGGCCGAGAGCAACAGGCTCTGGTCGGCCGTCGCCCGCAGGAGAAACTGCAGCTGCCACTTCGTCCCGTCCCCGGTCTGGTCGTCGGGATCGTCGACGGCCTGATCCCGCAGCGTGGCGACTTCGGCCAACCGGATGCACGCCCGGCCGTCGACGACATCGGTGTCGGCGACCCCGTCCCACTTCGCGACGGACTCGGCCACTACGCGCAGCTCCCGGAGCGGCAGCTCGACCCGGGGATCGCCGCCCCGCAACGCGGACAACCAGACCCCGGCCGGGCCCCGGCCCCGGCTGAGGTCCACCGGCGGATGAGCCCGTGCCAGCCGGTCACGGACCCCCGCGTCGACCAGGCTGTGCACCGCGTCGGTGGCGATCGCCGCCGGAGTGGCCCCGGTGAGCGGCGCGATCTGCTCGGCCCGGCCGACCGGGGGCATGGCCGCGACCAGCGCGTCGAACGCGACGGAATCCAAGCCCTGGAGCACGGGGCGCCACCGCGCCTTGGCCGAATCCCCCTGGCGGACCAGCGTGGGCAGCACCCGGCCGCGGCGCACCAGATCCGCGGCCAGCCGCGCCATCGCCCGCAGGTAGGTGACCGAATCGCCGTAGGAGGCCGAGCCGGCGAGGTCGTCCAGCTCGCTCGGATCCACCACGAGCGCCGGAACCGACCATGGCCGCAGGGACACCGCCGAGCGGCTACGCGCGGCCGGTTCGGAGGACGCGAGCGGCCGGTTCGCGCGCGACGGGAGCAGCAGCACCGCCGACGTGGGCTTCCCGGGATGCAGCGTGGTCAGCTTGGCGCTGGAGACCGCGAACGGATGCGGAAGCGCGATCCGCGCCGAGCGGCTCGCCGTACCACCCGGGAGGCCGTCACGCTCGGCCCAGAGCACCAAACCCCGTCCCGGCGACCACAAAGCGTGCACCAGGGGCAAGGCCCGAGCCTCCTTCGTCCGGTCCGGGTTCGTGTCGGCCACCTGAATCGTCGCACGCCGACGGTGGTTGTCCCGTCCCGTCGCCGCTAGTGGCGTGATCGGCTGGGCGCATGATCCTGACACGGCTCATCGGGGCACGCTGTCGATCTACTTCTTCGCGCTGGGCGTGGTCGCGGTGCCCAGTCTCGGCTGGGTGAGCGTGGGCTGGCCGGTCCTGGTCGCCGTCGCGGTCGCCGCGCTGGCCGGTGACCTGCTGGGCAGGCTCCTGCTGCCGTTGGTGTCCGCGCGCCAGGTCAGGCTCGCCGTGCTCGGGCTGTCCGCGGCCGGGGGAGTGCTCACCCTCTGCCACGCGCTGTTCTGACGAGCACGTGGCGATCCCGTTTCCTCAGCTCCATTCCCACTGGAGGCCGAGCAGGCCGGGCCCGGCGTCGGGAACGGCCAGGTGGGCCGTGGCCGATCCGCCGATCCACAGCGGTTTGCCCGGCTGCCGCGGGCTGTTGAGGGTCGGCTGCCGGTAGGGCACGCAGTGGGGCGGCACGTCGACGGTGAATTCGACCTGCAGCAGGTACTGCCGCACGGGCCGGGTGAACCGCCGGTGGAACGAGGTCAAGACCGCGCCGGACGGGTACCGCCAGGTGTACTCGACGACGGTGCGATCGCCTGCCGAAAGCCGTTGCTCGAGCAGGAGTTCGCAGACGGTCGCGGTGCTCTCCTCCTGCGGCCGGGTCCGGCCCTGGCGGCAGTACCGCAGGTCGCTCAGCACCGGGCGTGGCGACTCCTCGGCCCATTCGTACACCACACAGCGGTCCGTCCGGTCCGTGGTCGCCTCCAGCACGAGCCGCGTCCGGACCTCGCGCAGCCGGCGTTCCCGGTCGACCAGCACGTGTTCGTGCACGTCCAGGTAACGGACCTGCCCCTCCGGTGGGGCGTCCATCGCGGCGAGCGCCGGACCGCAGGACGGCCACAACCGACGGCGGTCAACGTCTCCCGGCTCCGCGTCGGCCACGCGGCCCCGGGGACGCGGCGGTCCGAGCAACGTCACCAACGACTCCGCGGGGAGCCCGATGAGGTCCTCCAGCGCCCGCACGGCACGCAGTGACTCTTCGCGCTCCGGACGGCTTCGTCCCCGCCGCCAGTAGCTGAGCGCGGCGCGGCTCACTCGCACGTCCCGGCCCGCCAGATGTCGTTGCACCTGCTCCAGGCTCAGGCCACGGACGGCGAGAGCATGGTCGAGCACCTCCGCGAACGTGCCGTGGCGCAGCAGCCGCCGCAGTTCACGATCCACCGGCATGGCGCCCAGGGCGTTTCCCGCCATCGGACCTCCCCAGCTCACACTCCGGGCTTTTGGCGGACGGTAGGCGAGTGATCGCGATCAGTGGTAGAGCCGAATGGTGGGATTCAGTGAATAGACGTACATTTCGCTTTTTAAGTACTAAAAGCGGCACAGCGGGCGCCAATACCTTGCCGTCGCGCGACTTCAGGTGCTTGCGTTTTTCTCAGTCGGCCGTGACCGGGTCTCATTGTGGCTGTGAAAGTGAGCACCCGACCGGCGGCACGGCGTGAACTGAACGAGTCTCGTAATCTGTGGATAATTGGCTACAGAAGGTGCCTCTGACCTGCGCTGAAGCCGATTTTAATCGCCAAACTGTGAACAGGACTGAATATTCATCCAGGCTTCTGATTGGTGATCGCCGATGGTTAGCGTGTGGTTGTTCTCCGGCGTCCAGTGCGCACGTTGCTGTGCAGGAAGACGTCGCTACTCCACTTCCGGAGGAAACACATGTCCCTTTTCCCCAGTGCCGGGAGAGTGGCCGCCGTCGCGACCACTCTGCTGACCGCTGCGGCGTTGCTGGCCGTCCCGCCGGCTACCGCACAGGTCCAGAACACGCGAGTTCCGCTGGCCGACGGCGCTTCGGCACCTGCCGCCGCGCACCGGGACGCCACGGTGGGCGGTGACCGCGGCGTCGGGATCGCGGTCGCGCTCAGGCCGCACGACGAGGCCGGGCTCAACCGGCTCGTCTCGGCGGTCAGCGATCCCCGCTCCCCGGACTACCGCCACTACCTGACGAGTGAACAGTACAACGCGCGCTTCGCCCCCACCGCGTCCGACGTGACCCAGGTGACCGATTTCCTGCGCTCGCAAGGCTTTCAGGTCACCTCGGTGTCCGGCAACCACCAGGTCGTCGACGCGACCGGCTCGGCCCTCACGGTGAAGGCGGCGTTCGGTACGTCGCTCGGCGACTACACGGGCGCGGACGGCGCGCACTTCTACGCCAACGACTCGGTGCCGTCGATTCCGGCCACACTGAGCCAGGTCGTCCGCAACGTCATGGGCTTGACCGACCGGCCCGTCGCGCACCGCGCGAGCTCGCCGGTGATCAGGCGTGTGCCGGGACAGGGCGACGCCGGTCCCGCCGGGCCCGGCGGCCCTGGCGGTGGCTACACGCCCGCCCAGTTCCGCACCGCCTACAGCATGAACAAACTGTCGGGGTCCTACACCGGCTCAGGACAGAACGTCGGACTGGTCGAGTTCGACGCGTTCAAGCAGTCCGATCTCGACGCCTGGACGAAGAACTTCGGCCAGCCTTCGGTCACGCCGAAGATCGTGCCGATCAACGGCGGGGTGACCAAGCCCGGCAACGACCAGCTCGAGGTCACCCTCGACGTCGAAGCGGTGGCGGCCACCGCGCCCGGTGCGGCGCAGACCGTCTACGAAGCACCCAACAGCGACGCCGCCTGGGTCGACGAGATGGCGAAGATCGCCAGCGACAACAGCATCACCATCCTGTCCGGTTCCTGGCTCAACGGGGAAAAGTGCGAATCGGCCCCCATCAAGGCCTCGCACGACTCCTACACGCAGATGGCCGCCCAGGGCATCACGATGCTTTCGGCGTCCGGTGACTGGGGCGCGACCGGCTGCGGCTACCAGGGTGACAACAGCACCGTCCAGGCCGACTTCCCGGCGAGCGACCCGCTCTTCACCGGCGTCGGCGGCACCCAGCTGCGCACCAGCGACAGCGCGGGCACCTACCAGTCGGAGTCGTGCTGGAACCAGGGCAGCTCCGGCAACACCCGCTCCGGCGGCGGCTACTCGCAGATCTACGCCAAGCCGTCCTGGCAGACCGGCAGCAACCAGTTCCGTTCGGTGCCCGACGTCGCACTCGACGCCGACTACGGGGCCGGTGCGCTGTCGGTGTACATGAACGGCGGCTGGCAGGACGTCGGCGGCACGAGCCTGTCCTCCCCGCTGTGGGCGGGCTACGTCGCCATGGTCAACCAGAAGGCCAAGGGACAGGGCAAAAGCCCGGTCGGCGCGATGAACCCCACCATCTACTCGATCGCGGGCTCGTCGCAGTACTCGTCGACGTTCCGTGACGTCACCTCGGGCGGCAACGGCACGTACAACGCGGGCACCGGCTACGACCTGTGCACCGGCTGGGGCTCGCCCCAGGGTGACAACCTGGTCGACCCGCTGATCAACGGCGCGGCCCCCGCGCCCAGCAACGACTTCTCACTGGCGGCCTCGCCGTCGTCGGTGAGTGTCGACCCCGGTAAGTCGGTCACGACCAGCGTCGGCACCACCGTCACCAAGGGCAGCGCGCAGGACGTCGCGCTGTCGGCCGACGGCCTGCCCGCGGGCGTGACCGCGTCCTTCTCCCCGGAGACGGTCACCGCGGGCAAGTCCTCGACGCTGACCCTCACCGCCGCGTCCTCGGCCTCGCCGGGCACCTCGCCGGTGACCGTGACCGGCAAGGGCGCCGACGTCAGCCACACGGCGACCGTCTCGCTGGCGGTCAACGGTTCCGGCACGGGCGACTTCTCGCTCGCCGTCTCGCCCTCGTCGGCGACCGTCACCGCGGGGCAGTCCGCGACAGCGACCGTGAGCGCCACGGCCGTCGGCGGCTCCGCCGTCACGCCCGCGGCCCGGCCCGCGGTCGTCGGCGGGGACACCACCACCGTGGAGCAGTACCCGTTCATGATCTCGATGCGGCGCGAAGGCAGCGCTTTCCCCGGCCAGCAATCGTGCAGCATGGCACTGGTCGGGCCGCACACCGTCGTCGGCGCGGCGCACTGCCTGCTGGAGAAGGACGGCACGAAGTGGTTCATCTACGGCGCCACGAACCTCAATGACAGCGGGTTCCGCGCCGACATCAAGGACTCCTGGACCGATCCCGACTACACCAGCTGGCAGACCGGTCACGACGTCGCCGTCATCCACCTCGACAAGGACGTCCCCGTTCCCGCCGGGATCACGTACCCGACCCTCGCCACCGACGGCTCGGTGAACGCGCCGGGCACGATGGGCCGGGGCATCGGCTGGGGCAAGACCGGGCAGAACACGTACTCCGACGTCCTGCGCACCACCGAGTTCCCCGTCGCGAAGGACTCGGACTGCGCCCAGCACGTGGACACCTCGCAGTACTACCGGTCCGACGGGTCCATGCTGTGCACCGGTTACGCCGACGGCCACAAGGGCGTCTGCGTGGGCGATAGCGGCAGCCCGTACCTCGAGGGCAACCAGATCGTCGGGTTCTTCTCCTGGATGTCCAACGCCTGCAACACCTACGGCGTCTACTCCCGGGTCACCACCTACGTCGACGAGATCAAGGCACACCTGGGAGGCACCCCGGCTCCCGGCGGCATCGCCTTGAGCGCCTCCGGCCTGCCCGCCGGGGCGGCCGCGTCGTTCGACCCGTCCTCCATCGACCCCGGCGGTTCGGCGGCCCTCACCGTCACGACCACCTCGGCCACCCCCGCCGGTGACTACACGATCACCGTCACCGGCACGAACGCGCAGAAAACCCACACCGCCACCTTCGCCCTGACGGTCAAGACGGGCAGCAGCGGGCCGGTCACGGTGACCGACCCCGGTGTCCAGTTCGTCCACGGCCAGCCGGTGAACCTGCAGCTCAGGGCCACCGGCGGCACGGGCGTCTACACCTGGTCGGCGACCGGGCTCCCGCCTGGGCTGTCGATCGACGCGAAGACCGGCCTGATCACCGGCACCGCGTCGACGGGGTATTTCTCCTCGCCCGTCACCGCGACCGACAGCGGCGGGACCTCGGGGAAGGTCTCCGTCGGCTGGCTCGTCTACTGACCAGCCGGACCGCTCGCTGACAAGCACGGAAATCCACGTTCGGGACCGGGCCGCCGCAGCGCACCTTTCGCTGCGGCGGCCCACTTCCGGCGGCCCGACACCGTCCGAGTAGGACGTCAGCCGAGCTTCGCGGGCGATTCCGCGTCTGCCACCAGCAGGTGTGGTGTGCCGGTGCCGTCGGCGGGCACGGACCAGACGTCGGCGTGCCGCCGGTCTTCGCGAGGGACGCCGTACATCACCGTGTCGTCGTTCAACCAGGCGCCTTGGTCGTCCACGCTGCGGCTTTCGGCCAGCGGGGTCTCCCGGAGCGTGGCCAAGTCGAGTACGGCGAACCGCCACATCCGGGCGGGGTCGTCCGACACCCGCTTCTTGAACACCAGCCGGGTGCCGTCGGGTGAGAGCGAGGGGCATTCGACGTTGTCCCGCAGTGTCCGTACCCGGCGGGCCGCGAAGTCGCCCTCGACCAGATAGCGCTTGCCCTGAGTGGACATCGTGGCATAGAACCGGTTGTCGTCACCGGTGAAGGTGATCCCCCAGAAGTTGGTGTCCTGCCCCTGATAGGGCTTGCCGTCCATCGTCACCGCGAAGGTTTCCAGCGTGCCGGCGAGGACGTTGTCCCGCAGGTCCAGGATCCCCGACCGGGTGGAGAACGTGCCGGTGCCGGCGTAGGAGTCGCCGGTGACGAACGTGGTCCACGACAGGAAGCGCCCGCTCGGGGACACCCGTGCGCGGCTGGGCACCCCGTTCATCGGGATGGTGCGCCGCACCGCCCCGCCGCCATCGAGGACCGCGATCTCGTAGCCGCCGATCTCCTCGACGCTGGGCCGGAGGCAGATGCC
This sequence comes from Amycolatopsis sp. H20-H5, assembly GCF_035828755.1. NCBI lineage: Bacteria > Bacillati > Actinomycetota > Actinomycetes > Pseudonocardiales > Pseudonocardiaceae > Amycolatopsis > Amycolatopsis sp. H20-H5. The sequence goes on from NZ_JAYMZS010000033.1 coordinate 63,697, forward strand.
GGTGCCCGCGGCCGCGTAGACCCGGGCACAGGACTGCTCGCCGACCGTGCGTTCCCCGGTGCCGTTTCCGGCGACCTGGGTGAGATGCCCGTAGCCGGGCCCGTCCGCGGTGTCGCGCACCAGCAGGGAGTCCGTCGCGCGCAGTGTCAGCGGCCCGCCCGGTCCCGGTGCTCCGCTCGCGTCGTGCGCCGACATCCGCAGGTAGAGGCCGCTGACGCCGCCGAGCAGCAGCGCGGCGACCAGGACGATGATCAGTCTCGTCCGGGAACTCACGTGGCGACCGCCGCGCCGCGCAGCCACCGCACTGCCAGCGGCAGCGCGACCAGCACCCCGGCGGCGGCGAGCCAGCAGGCGGTGCTCGCGCCTTCGCTGCCCCACACCAGGCCGAACACCACCGAGGACACGAGATAGGCGAGTGCCTGTCCGGTCTGCAGCAAGGCGATGCCGGTCGTGCGCAGGTGCTCCGGCAGCAACGGACCGGCGACCGCGATCAGCACCCCGTCGGTCGCGGCATAGAACACCCCGTACAGCGCCAAGGTGATGGCCAAGGCGAACCAGCCGCCTTGCTGGGTGGCCAGCAGGACGTACACCAGCAGCAGGCCGAGGTGCCCGCCGACGACCACCCGCCACCGGCCGAATCGGTCCGCGAGCATGCCGAGCGGCGTGGCCAGTACGAGATAGGCGGCGTTGGACCCGGCCGCCAGCAACGGAAACCACAGCACCGGAACGTGCTGCCACTGCTGGATCACCAGGTAGACGAACCCGTCGCCGATGGTCATCAGGCCGAGCAGCGCGGCGGCGTACTGCACCCGCCGGAAGCGCGGGTCCCGCAGCAGCACCAGGACGTTGACCCGCGGTCGCCCGCTCGGCACCTCGGCGGCGGCCGGGCGGTCCCGCACGAACAGCACGAGCACCAGCACGCCCAGCACGGCGACGCAGAAACTGATCACGAAGATCGCGTCGAACGCGCCGCTCGCCATCGCCAGCACGGCCAGCGCGACCAGCGGCCCGAGGAACGCGCCGATGGTGTCCATGGTGCGGTGCACGCCGAACGCGCGCCCGAGCATCGAGGGCGGCGCCGACGCGGTGATCATGGCGTCACGGGGCGCGGTGCGCAGTCCCTTGCCGATCCGGTCGGCCGCGAGCGCACCGCCGATCGCGGAAACCGACGGACCGGCGGCGAGCAGGCCCAGCTTGGCCACCGCGGACATGGCGTACCCCGTGCCCGCGACGGCCTTGCGCGCCCGCCACCGGTCCGCGGTGTACCCGCCGAGGAGCCGGGTCACGGCCGTGACCCCGGTGTAGAGCCCGTCCAGCACGCCGTACTGCGCCACCGAGATCCGCAGTCCGAGCACGAGGAACGCGGGCAGCACCGCGGTCACCATCTCGGCCGAGATGTCGGTGATGAGGCTGACCGCGCCGAGGGCGAATACGGTGCCCCCGACGCGTTTCCACCGCTGGGCGGCTTCGCCTTCGGTGGTGGCGCCCCGGATCGACGACAGGTACATCTACACCTCTCCTGGTTCGCCTCGAACCGTTCCGGGCCTCAGCCCCAGATGTCGGTCAGCGGTTCGCGGGACGCCGCCTGGCCGAGGGCGGGCAGCCCGTACATGTTCTCCAGGGTGCGCAGGATCCGGTAGTGGTCGACCTTTTCGGCGTACTTGCCCGCGGTGACGCCCTGGCCGACGAACGAGGTGTAGATCTGGTTGACGGAGGTGAAGTTGTCCTCGTCGAAGGACGTGATGAGCAGGCTGTTGTGGCTTTTCGCCCATTGTGCGTAGGAGTCCAGGTGCGACTTCGTCCAGCTGTCCCCAGTGCCGATGCTGCAGTCGTGCATGTCGTCGCACATGTCCGGGACCACAAAGGACACCGTCGGCAGCTTGCCGTAGTCGGTGGGGAACTGGGAGAAGGGCACTTGCAGCGCCGCGGGCACATTCGAGAAGTTGGTCCACGGCGCGTGCTTGCGGGCGTAACGACCGGAGCCGCAGCCGGTGTACCCGGTACTGGGCAGCCCTTCGGAATAGCCCTTGAACGTCAGGTTCGCGTCGAGCAGCTGCTGTCCGAGATTGCCCTTGGTCCCGAAGGAATTGGGGCAGCTGTCCCCGGTGACACCCTGCTGGCTGCCGGAGAACAGGGCGATGTAGTTCGGCTGGCTGGGGTGGGTCACCCCGAAGGACTGGGTGAACAACGCGCCCTGACCGGCCAGGCTCTGGAAGTACGGTGCCTTCGAACCGGAAGCGATGTCCGGGTAGTTCTTGTTCTCGAACAGCGCGACCACCACGTGGTCGTATCTCGGCACCGCGCGCACCTGTGCGTTCTCCGCGGGCGTCACCGCCTGCGCTCCGGCCGGGTGCGTGACGCCCCCGGCGACCACCGCGCCCGCCCCGAGCGCGAACGCTCCGGCGACGGCCGCCATCTTGAGGAACCGCATGGACGAACCTCCTCGGTCCACCAACCCAATGTCCGGAAGGCCCCTTCCGGCCGAGGTAGAACGCTACTGGTGCGGATGGAGCGGTCAATACCGACTAAAGGTTGCAGTCGGAAAGTTTGAACGCCCGCCTCGAAAAGGCCTTGTGGGAGACATGTTCACCCGGTGCGGGATGATCATTCAGTTCCGTTCTTGACGACCGGCGGGGCAGACCCTACGGTCGGGGTCCGAACCGGCGAGCGCAAGGCGACCCATGCCCCGTCCCGAGACACCACCACCGTTCGCGGCCGCGCTGAGGACCTCGATCAAGGCCAGTGGGCTGAGCCTGCACCGGATCAGCCGCAAGCTCGCCGACAGCGGCAGCAAGGTCAGCCCGGCGACGTTGAGTTACTGGCAGAACGGCACGAACGAGCCCACGCGGAGGAATTCCCTCCGGGCCGTGCGCGCACTGGAGAAAGTGCTGACATTACCGGCCAACGCGCTGGTTCCCCTGCTTGACACCGAGCGGAAGCACACCACGGCCACCAGCCACGCCCTGTGGCAGCATCCGGCGCTCGTCGACGGCCTGCTGGCCGAACTGGACGCTGAACCGCGCGACGAGGCGGCCGCGCTGTCCACCCTCTACGCCCATTGGTCCCACCGCGTAGGGGGTCCGGAGAGCTCCGACCGTTTGTCCGTCCGCAAAGTACTCCGCGCCGAGACGGACGGCGTCGACCGAGTGCTCGCCGTCGTGCACTCCCGCCCGCGCCCGGCGCGAGTGACGGCGGAACCACCTTGTCGATTAGGCCGCACCCGCACCGATCCCGACGGCGGGTACACCGTGCTGGAGCTGATCCTCGACCGTGAGCTGCGCCGCGCGGACACGGCGTTGTTCGGCTATCGGTGGGAAGCCGCGTCGGCACCCGAGGAGACCTATCGCCGCTGCTGCCTGCACCGGGCCGCCGACGTCCTCGTGATCGACGTGGAGTTCGCCCCGGACGCGTTGCCCGCCCGGTGCACCGGGTTCTACAGCCCACGACGCAACGCGCCGGAACAGTCGCTGGGGCCCTTGTGGCTGGGCACCACGGGCATGGCCCACCTGGCGATCAACGGGGCGGCGCCGGGAATGTACGGCATCAGGTGGTTCTCTTGAGGAGCGTGGTCGTCGTCATGCCTTGGGTGTGTCCGCGGGGTGGGATTCGCCGGTGAGCGCGGCGGCGATCTCGTTTCCACAGCAGGGAATGACCGGCGTATCGGTAAGACGGCGGGGTCGCGGTATCGGCTGTCCGATTCAGCGTCCGCGAACACGTGGATCCTGGCCAGCGTCCCTCGCCGGACTCGCGTTCCCAGCCGAGCCCGACCGCTATCCGGCCCGCGCCACCGGACTGGATCCCTGCAACCCCCGTCGCACAGCGGTCGTCACCGCAACACCGAACAGCCGCACGGCCGATGACCGCTAGGCTGAGGTGGATGCGGATTGTCTGAACACGTAGGGCGCGTAGGCCAGGAGCGCGACGGGGGTGACGACCGCGACCGCCAGGGCTCGCCAGAAGATCGCGGGGTCCTCGACGCCGAAGGTCGCCACGTATCCGATGGCGGAGATCATGAACAGCCAGCACGCCCACCACGCCCAGCGCCGTCGCTGGCGCAGGGGTATCACGACGAGCGCCAGGAACAGCAGCCCGAACGTAAGCTCGTGCAGGGCGTAGCCACGTTCGAGCAGCGTCACATACCTGGTTGCCCCAGGGGTCGCGGCCTGAGCCTCGGTCCACCTCATGCCCGCGACCGCACGGAAGGTGCCTTCGTGGTCGGCCGGGATGCCCACGCGCCCGGCCGCGACGAGATCGAGAACTGACGCCGCCACCGGGAACACCGCCAGCACGACCAGGACGCCCCACGCCACCCTCGCGTAGACCGGCGACCGTCGGCCTCGGCTGGCCTCGCTGTCACTCACTGCCCCTCCCGCATCACGGCTGAGTCTTGATCCCACCATCTCGGAACGCTGCTGTCGACAGGGAGCTATTTCCGGGGCCGGTGAAAGCTGTCCCTATCCCGAAGCCGGGAGGCAACCGTGAACTGTCAACCCAGGCGCTGACTGCTGCTTGGCCGTCGAACCCACGCGGGCGGTCCGCCCAGCACCGAGCAGGTCCGGCTACGATCCAAGCGCGCCTGCGGTATGAAGCCCTGTGGTCGATTCTCGAGCGCTTTTCCTTTGCTAAGTGGTTGGTTTCGGAGGTTCTTCGGGGGTCTTGGTGATTTCGTGTGTCCGAGTGTGGGACTCGCCCCCGTGAACGTGGAACTCGCGCGCCTGAGTGTGGGACTCGCCGCACGGCGCGCAGTTTCTCCGCGAGTCCCACACTCAGGGAGCCGAGTCCCACACTCGAGCGACTTCCGAAAGTGACCACTAAGGCTCGGACCACGCCCTGGAGGCACGTCATCCCCGTTCGAACTCGTCCCCGTGTCTTGGTTGTGGGCCTGGGTGTCAGTGGTATCGCCACGGCGCTGCGGCTGCACGAGATCGGCTGGCAGCCGGTCGTCGTGGAACGTGCCGCCAGTCGGCGGTCCGCTGGCTACTTCGTCGGGTTGTTCGGTGCCGGTAAGTCAGCCGCGCAGCGCATGGGGATCCTTGATGGTCTGTGCGACCGTGCGTCCGGGGGGGGCGCACTTCGAACTCGATCGCAGCGGCCGCAGAGCGCCGGGCATGGGCTTTCGGGACCTGCCGGGGACACCCTGGTTGATGCTTCGCGGCGACGTCGAGCAGGCCGCGTACGCCCAGCTGCCCGCTGAGGTCGACGTCCGGTTCTCGACGATTCCGGTGAAGATCACCCAGGACGCCGATGGGGTGGACGTCGAACTGCGCACCGAGCACGCCCGAACCTCCGTGACTGAACGCTTCGACCTCGTCGTCGGCACCGACGGCGTGCGCTCCACCGTGAGGTCACTCGTCTTTGGGCCTCATGAGCGCTACCTTCACCGCCTTGGCCATATGTTGGTCGCCTATGAGTTTCCCGGTGTGCCCGATGGCCTCGCCCCCGGCGAGGGGGCCACCATGATCGAACTGGGCCGCTCCGTCTGGATCTTCGCCTTCAAAGACCGGGATCCGACCATTCTGCTGTCCTACCGCAGCGACGACGTCGACGCCGAGTTCACCCGGCCCCGTGCCGAGCGCGTGCGCGAGGTCTACGGGCCCGAACCGCTCGGGGCGACCCTCGGCAGTGTCCTGGCCGCACTCGAATCCGCTGAGGACGTCCTGTTCGACTCCGCCGAACAGGTCCGTATGGAACGCTGGTCTCACGGCCGAGTCGTGCTCGTCGGCGACTCGGCCTGGTGCGCTTCCGCTTACGCGGGCACGGGTGTGTCCGCCGGTTTGGCGGGCGCGGACCTGCTGGCCACCTTTCTCGAAGCCTGTCCTGGTGATGTCGGCGTGGCCTTACGCCGCTGGGAAGAAGCTCTGCGTCCCTACATCGAGCGTTACCTGCAGACGGGTCTCGACCAGCGAGGCTTCTTCACTCCTGGTAACCAGCACGAGGCTCGTCGGCGCCGCGTGATCACGCGCCTGGTCGCCACGCCACTCCTCGGGACCGCGTTGCTCCGGCTCAGCGCGCGCAGTCCCAGCGCGAAGCTGAAAGACGCCGACATCGCCGCGGTCATCGCCGCCGACAGACACAGGACCGGCCGGTGATCACGGCGTCAAGTGAGTGGGGCAGCCGAGTTTGAGCAGTAGTGCCGCCGGGCTGTGTCGTGGGGGCAGGCCAGCCGACGTCCGCCGGGTCGGTCACCCCGAACAGACCTGCGGGCGTCGACCACGGAGGTTTGCGCGGTCCATGTCCCTCGGTCGTTCGCGGAGCGGCTGTTCGACGTACGCCGTTTCCAGGAGCGGGCCTGAGCCCTCGATCGAGAACGGTAGTCACTGTTGTGAACAGTGTTCTTGACATCGTCCTGCGCAGGTGGCACTCTGATCCAAGACAGAGAACAGCGTTCTCGATTTTTTCAGAGAAGGGACAGCCATCATGACCACGGCAACCTCCACCACTTTCGTCAGCAGCGCTCCCACCCGTCGTTGGGATCTCGTCGGCCGCGGCTTGATGATCTTCAACGCCGTGACCACCTTCGCGGTGTTCATCAACGGGCTGTTCCTGATGGGGGCGGCGGACGACGACCGCCTCATGGTGGAAGGCTGGCGGACCTTCGGCTACCTCGTCTTCGCGGCGATGTGGGCGATGCTCGCGTACCGGCCGCGCCAAGTTCCGGCGATGTGGGAGATGGTGATCGTCCACAAGGTGGCGGCGGCGATACTCGCCCTCACGATCACCCACACCACTGAAGGAATGCAGTCGTCGATCACTGACTCCTGGGTCGCGCTGTCCACGATCTTCGCCTACATCGTCTGCCGCGGGTGGCAGTCGTGGCGTGTCGTCCGGCGTGGACAGTCCTCGGCCAGTGCGGCCTGACCGGGGCGAGCGCACCGTCGATACTAAGGTTGGGTCATGGTGACCCCGCGGCAATCAGCGCGTGAACAGATGATGCGTGACATCGTGCGCGTCGGCCGGGAGCACTTGAAAACGCTGCTCCCGGCCGACCTGTCGCTACGGGGTGTGGCCCGGGACCTCGACGTCGTTCCCTCCGGGCTCTACCGCTACGTCCGCGACCGCGAAGCGCTCATCACCCTGCTGATCGTCGACGCCTATGACGAACTCGCCGACGAGGTCGACACCGCCATCGAGGCGACGTCGCGCCGATCGCACCGGAACCGTCTCGAGGCGGCAGTACTGGCCGCGCGTGCCTGGGCTGTTCGCGAACCGTCCCGGTTCGCCCTGCTCTACGGCACGCCGGTGCTCGGCTACCAGGCTCCCGGCGAGCAGACCGCGGGGCCGGGCACGCGAGTCGTCGTCGCGCTCGGCAGGCTGGCCGAGGACGCGTGGCGAACGGGCAAGCTGCGAAGAGTGGACTCCACGCTCAGCCAGTCAGTCCGCGCGGACATGGAACGACTGCGACAGCAGTACGGCCTCGACATGCCGGTGACCAACGTCGCCAGGGTCTACGGCCTGTGGTCGGCGGTCACCGGCGCCATTCTGTTCGACGCCTTCGGCCAGTACGCGGCGGACACGTTGAGCGACAAGGAAGCGTTCCTCCGTGCCCATGTCGCAGGCCTCGCGGACACCATCGGCCTTTGACCGCGCCCGATGGACAGTTGTTCAAGCGTTAGTCAAGATCATTCGTGGCCAAAGGTTTGGCTGCCCAGGCCAGTCCGGCGAGGGCCGAGGCCATGCAAGCGGCGACGAAGGTGAACGCGATCGCCGGGGAGGCGATGGTGTAGAGCAGCCCGGCGACGGTGCTGGCTATCACGTTGCCCGCGGCTTGGACTGTGGCGAGGAGGCCGAAGGCGGATCCTCGCAGGTGTTCGGGCGCGAGTGCGGCAACCGCGGCGTGTTCGGCGGTTTCGGCGCAGCCGATGCCGATCCCAGCCGTGATGAACGCGACGGCCAGCAGCACGATCACCGGGCCGGTCACGGCGAACAGCACGTAGGAGACCAGGAAGGTCGCGACACCCGCCGCCACGACGATGACGGGGCCGCGGGTGCCGAGCCGGTCGGAGAGCCGTCCGGCGGGGAACGACACGGCGGTCGCGGCGATGTTGTAGGCGGTGTAGAGCGCGAGCGCGATCTGCGTGGCGGTGTTGATCCCGTGGTCTGGGGTGAGCAGGTCGGTGGCGCGCAGGATGAGCAGGGTCGCGGCGAGGTTGCCGACTTCGAACACGGCGAACGCGGCCATCAGGCGGCCGAGTTGTCCGTGCAGGACCGGCCGGATCCGGATGCGGATCGACCGGTGTTCCCGCGCGGCCGGGAGCCGGACCTGCCGGATGGCGTAGATGATCGCGACGGCGGCGAGCAGGCCGGGAATGACCGAGAGCAGGATCGCGGTCCGGACGCTGAACATCGCGACCAGGCCGAGGGCGAGCAGCGGCCCGGCGATGGCGCCGAGGTTGTCCATGGTGCGTTCGAAGCCGTAGGCCCGGCCGTAGGCGGTGGCGGGCACGACGTCGGCGAGCAGTGCGTTGCGCGCCGGGACCCGCAGGCCGCGGGCGGCCCAGGCGCCGCCGCGCAGCAGCCCGACGGTGACGACGTTGCCCGCGGTACCGATCAGCGAGGAGAGCACGGCGGTGGCGGTGTAGCCGCCGACCGCGAGGCGGCGGCGGCGGTGCGGGTCGTCGGCCAACGGTCCGCCGAGGAACCGGCCGGCGCCGGCGAGCCCGTCGGAGATGCCCTCGATCAGCCCGAGTGCGGACGCGGGCGCGCCGAGGGTGGTGGTGACGAGGCTGGCCAGCAACGCGGTCGGGATCTCGTGTCCGACGTCGGCGAGGAAACTCGCCGAGCCGATGCCGCCGACCCCTCGGGTCATCCACGGCTGCTCCGCGGAGCCGGGCTGCGGTGTCGTGTCGTCATGGTTCTCGCGCTGGTCGGTCACCCGTGGACCTTCGCAAACCAGCGGTCATCGCACCAGCCCCCGTCAGGGGCGGCCGGTTGTGGTCACCGCTGGGTGCGGCTTCGACAACTCCGGCCGCGAAACCAGCCGCCGCGTCACCATGGAGTTCTGGGTGACGACCGCCTATCTTGTCTTCGCCGGGCCGTGGGCCTTGCTGATCGACAAACTGCGGAACACCGTGAGCGTCACCACACCCGTGGCGCGTGGATCCCTTTGCCCGCAGACCTCTTGGCGAAGGCTTGAAAAGCCGGGTCTCCACGCCGCGAGCGTGGAGACCCGGCTCCGATCAATTCGGGGCCACGGCGCGGCCCGTCTGCGGGGAGATCATGCCGGCGCAGAGGCCGCGGCCGGCCAGCCCTTGTGCGATGCGGGGGATCGCGGCGAGAGTGTTGGCGGCCCACTCGTGCATCAGGATGACCTGCCCGTTGGTGAGCCGGGCGTTGGCCTGCACGATCGCGTCGGTACTGGCGCCGTTCCAGTCCTGCGAGTCGACGTTCCAGATGATCTGGGTGAGGCCGTACTTGGCCTCGACCGACTGCACTGTCGAGTTCGTTTCGCCGTATGGCGGGCGGAACAGTTTCGGTGTGCCGCCGCCCGCGTTGGCGATCGCCTGCTGAGTGCGGGAGATCTCCGAGTCGATCCGCGACCGGCTTTGCTGGGTCAGGTGCGGGTGGGTGTAGCTGTGGTTGCCGATCCACATGCCTGCCTGGGCTTGGGCCCGGACCTGGGCCGGGTACGCCGCGGCGTACTGGCCCTCGTTGAACATCGTGGCCCGCAGTCCGTTCTGCCCCAACGCGCTGAGCAGCTTCGGGGTGTTGCTGGTGGACGGCCCGTCGTCGAAGGTCAGTCCGACGTAACCGTTGCAGGCGGCGGCGTACGAAGGGGTCGCTTCGGCGGTGAGGGTGACGGTGCTCGCCACGGCCATCGCGGCGACGGTGAGGCCGGTGACCATGGCGCGTTTCGGGTGACGTGGTCCGGTGCGCATGCGGGTGGGTCCTCCTCTGGTGGTCGGGGGTGCCGGGATGGTCATCCGTTCACCGTCAGGTTGGAGTTCCCGCTGCTCTGGTAGCCCTCCGTCGCGAGGATCATGTAGTAGCTGAAGGTGCCCAGCTTCATCCCGTACCGGGCCCACGCGTCGAAGTGGTTGCCGGTGCTGATGGTCCCGCCCGTTCTCTTCGACTGCCGGACGCTCCAGTACTGGTTGAACGTCTTCGTGCCTTCGACGGAGGGCGCGTTGTAGCGCGTCGTCTGGTAGACGTCGTACGTGCCGCCGTCACTGGTGACCGTGCCCTTGTACGTTCCCGTGGGCCGGTACGTGCCCCAGTTGTCGACGATGTAGTACTCCACGAGTGGGTTCGACGTCCAGCCGTACAGGGCCAGATATCCGTTACCAGAGGGGTTGAAACTGCCCGAATAGTTCACGTTCCGGCGTCCGCCGTTGCTCCAGCCCTTACCGGCCACGAAGTTCCCGGTGTTGGACCACGACATCCGATAGTTGCCAACGGATCCCAGTGTCATGGAGGACGAGCCGCCACCGTCGGTCCAGAAGGAGTAGTAATAGCCGTTGCTGGTGCCGGTCTGATTCCTGGTGATGACCGTGTCGGCGTGGGCGGTGCCGGGCAGGAGCGCGGCGGTCGTGGCCAGCGCCACGGTACAGGCGCCAATGGCGAGCAGCCGGGCGCGGCGGCGCAGGCGGCCCTTCGAGCGGGCAGGGGCGTGGTTCATCTGCGTGTTCCTCCTCATTGAGGCCGACCTGACCGGTCGGGCAGCGTGGCACGGTCCGAAGGGGACTGGTGACGGGACGATCTTGTGTCCGGCCACCGTGGATGGTCAAATGTTTTCGGAAAGTTTCGGAAGACGTCCTGTTCAGTTCAACGCCAGGAAGTGCGCCTTGATCCCCGCGCCGAACGCCGTCGGTGTGCCGTCGTAACTCGAGATCAGCGCCGGACCGGAACCGCAATTCCAGGTGTTCCAGGTCCAGCCGAGATACGAGGCGCCGTGCTGGTCGAGCCACGACATCAGCCCGGTGACGTAACCGCTCGCGCAGTCGTTCTCGCCGATTTCACCGGCCACCAGGGGAACCTGCGCGGCGACTGGGGCGAGGGTGGCGTCCCAGCACGAGGATGAGCTGCAGGTGTTGAAGTTGTACGAGTGCCACGAGGCGGCGAGATTGCCCGTGGGGTCGGCGGGTTTGTACTGCAGCCACTGGCTCAGGTCGTTGGCGTAGGCCAGGCCACCGAGCAGGATGACGTTGGCCGCCCCGGTCGCGCGGACCGCGTTGACCAGGGTCTGCATTCCGGCCACCTCGAACCCGACGCCGGGGCAGGCCGAACCGCCGTCGCGCCAGCACGCCCAGGCGCCGGAAGAGACCGCGCGGTCGACGTAGGGTTCGTTGAACAGGTCGAACACGGTCGCGTTGTCACCCTTGAACAGGGTGGCCGCGGAGCGCCAGAAGTCGACCGCGTGCGCGGCGTCGGTCATCGGCTTCTGGCAGGTCGAGGTGACCGCGGTGCAGGCGGAGGAGTTTCCGGTGTAGACGCCCTGTGTCCAGTGCAGGTCGAGGATGGCCACCAGCCCGTTCTGGTGCAGCAGGTCCACATAGGACTTGATGGCGTCGCGGTAGGTCTGCCCGGCGTACTCGGGTTTGACGTTGTCCAGGCCGAGCCAGCAGTCCTCGTTGAGCGGGACCCGGACGGCGTTGGTGTGCCAGCTCTTGATGGCCGACACCGACGCCGCGTCCATCGGGCCGTCAAAGATGCCATTGCCCTGCACGCAGGCGAATTCCGCGCCGGACCGGTTCACCCCGTGCAGGGTCACCGGTGTCCCGGTGGCGTTGACGAACCTGTTTCCGGACACGTGCAATGCCGGAGCGGTACCATCCGGCGGCGGGGTGGTGGTCGGTGTCGTGGTGGTCGGTGGCGTGGGAGTGGTGGTCGGCGGCAGTCCGGTGCAGCTCGTCCCGTTGACGGCGAAGTCGGTCGGCCTGGCGTTCGCGCCACTGTAGGAGAAGTTGGCCCCCGCACTCACCGATCCGGCCGCGGGGATGATGTTGTTCCAGCTGAGTCCGCTGACCGTGACGGTCTTGCCGGACTGGGCCCAGCTGCCGTTCCACCCTTGCTGCAGCTGCTGGTTCCCGCTGTGGGAGTACGTGAGCTTCCAGCCGGTGAGCGGCTCGGCGCCGAGGTTGGCCACGGTCACGTTCGCGGTGAACCCGCTGCCCCAGTCGTTGGTCGTGTAGTCCACCTTGCAGGCCGCCACAGCGGCCTGCGGGCCCGCCGTGGCGGTGGTCACCAGTGTCAGGCCGGCCGCGAGGGCCAGTGCGCTCGCCGAGGCGAGCAGGGCAGTTCTCGGTCGCATGGTCACTCCTTCGTGAGCTGCGTGGAAACGGGTGGTGCCGGTCCGGAACGGAGGACGGCGCCGAAGTGGGAGGCGAAAACTAGGAGCGCTCCCAGAAACATCGGGAGGTTAGCCGTCCGCGGCGCCGTCTGTAAACACCGAATCCGATGAGGACCGAGTCCGGGCACGAGCCGAGCGCCTGGGCAATTCGCGGGGAATCACCTGTCCGGCGCAGTGCTGGGGTGAACTGTGACTACAGCGAGAAGGCGCGGTGGGGCATTCGGGTGGTCACTTCCCGCTTGTTCAGGGCTGTTCAGGATCGATCAGTTCCGCATCGCCGACAGCGCAGACCGGCGACACGTCGGCTGGGTGCGGGGTGTGGATCACCGATTCTTTACAGCCGGTCGAGTGGTGGTTACCGTTCTGTCGATTCTGGAAGCGCTCCCAGATTCAGGCTCTGCCGATGGTCATCCCGAACAAAGGAGTTCCGCGGCCATGCACTCAAGACGACTTCTGAGCCGGACCAGGGCGGTGCCGATCCTCGTGATCGGGGCACTGGCCGGCGCGACAGTGGCTTCCCCGTCCCCGGCAGGTGCGGCGGCCGACGTGGCCTGCACCGTCCAGTACGCCACGAACGACTGGGGCACCGGGTTCACCGCGAATGTCACTCTCCGTAACGACGGGCCCGCGCTCGCCACCTGGAAGGTGGGCTGGTCCTTCCTCGACGGCCAGCAGATCCAGCAGGGCTGGAACGCCACCTTCGCCCAGGCCGGTGCGTCGGCGACCGCGTCCAGCCTGCCCTACAACGGATCACTGGCGACCGGCGCGTCGACCTCTTTCGGCTTCAACGGCACGAGAAACGCGGCCAACCGCCCACCCGCGGGCTTCACCGTCAACGGTGTCGCGTGCACCGGTGCCAACAAGGCACCGACGGTCTCGCTGACCGCACCGGCGGCGAGCGACACCTACTACACACCCGGCACGATCCCGCTCGCGGCCACGGCCACGGACTCGGACGGCGCGGTCGCCAAGGTCGAGTTCTACGCGGGGGACACCTTGCTGGCCACCGACACCACGGCGCCGTTCGCCGGGAGCTGGGGCAGTGTGCCCGCCGGGACGTACGCGATCACGGCGAAGGCCTACGACGACAAGGGCGCGTCGGCCACCTCCAGCCCTGTCACGGTGAAAGTGCTTGCCGGGCCGACGATCCTGGCTTCGCCACCGACCGCCGACGTCAAACAGGGCGGCTCCGCGACCTTCGGGGTGACCCTGGCCGGGCCGCCGTCCGTGCCGGTGACGGTGGCCGTGGCGAAGGCGACCGGGAGCGCTGATCTGACGGCCACCCCGGCTTCGCTGTCGTTCACCCCGGCGAACTGGAACGTCGCGCAGAACGTCACCGTCGCCTCCGCGGACAACGGTGGCGAGCTGGGCACCGCGACATTCACCGCGACGAGCACGGGGTACGCCCAAGCCACGGTGACCGTGCGTGAGATCGCGAAGTCCACTTCGGACTATCAGGTCGAATTCCTTAAGCAGTACAACAAGATCAAGGACCCGGCCAACGGCTACTTCCGGAAGTTCGGCGACCTCCTCGTGCCGTACCACTCGGTCGAGACCTTGATCGTGGAGGCGCCGGACCAGGGGCACGAGACGACGTCGGAGGCGTTCGGTTACTACCTGTGGCTGGAGGCGTCCTACGGCCGGGTGACCGGCGACTGGGCGCCGTTCAACTCCGCCTACGCCTCGATCGAGAAGTACGCGATCCCGTCGACCGCCGACCAGCCGACGAACAGCGGCTACGACGCGAGCAAACCCGCGACCTACGCGGCGGAGTACGCGAGTCCGAAGCAGTATCCGTCAAAGCTGCAGACGTCGGTCCCGGTCGGAGGTGACCCGATCGCCGCCGAACTGAAGGCCGCGTACGGCAACGCGGACGTCTACGGCATGCACTGGCTGCTCGACGTGGACAACATCTACCAGTTCGGCCATTGCGAGGACGGTACGAACACCGCCCCGGCGTTCATCAACACCTTCCAGCGCGGCTCTCAGGAGTCGGTCTGGGAGACCGTCACCCAGCCGTCGTGCGACACGATGAAGTTCGGGGGCAAGAACGGCTATCTCGACCTGTTCACCGGCGACTCCACGTATGCGAAGCAGTGGAAGTACACCGACGCGCCGGACGCCGACGCGCGGGTGGTGCAGGTGGCCTTCCAGGCCGAGAAATGGGCCAAGACGCAGGGCAAGTCGGCCGCGATCGCCGACGTCGTCAAGAAGGCGTCGAAGATGGGCGACTATCTGCGGTACTCGTTGTTCGACAAGTACTTCAAGAAGATCGGCAACTGTGTCGGCCCCTCGACCTGCGCGGCGGGAACCGGCAAGGAAAGCGAGCACTACCTCGTCTCCTGGTACTACGCCTGGGGCGGCTCGCTCGACCCGGCAAGCCCGTGGGCGTGGCGCATCGGGGATGGCGCCGCGCACCAGGGCTACCAAAACCCGCTGGCCGCGTACGCGCTTTCGGCGGACGCCGGGTTGAAGACGATCTCCGCCACGGGTTCCGCGGACTGGGCCAAGAGCCTCGACCGGCAGCTCGAGTTCCTGCAGTGGCTGCAATCCGCCGAAGGTGGTCTCGCCGGTGGCGCGACCAGCAGCTGGGAAGGCCAGTACGGCACCCCACCGGCCGGGACACCCACGTTCTACGGCATGTTCTACGACCAGCAGCCGGTGTGGCACGACCCGCCGAGCAACCAGTGGTTCGGGTTCCAGACCTGGGGCATGGAGCGGATCGCCGAGTACTACCAGGCCACCAAGGACGTCCGGGCCAAGAAGGTCCTCGACAAGTGGGTCCCGTGGGCGATCGCCGGTACGACGGTGGGCACCGGCGGTGCGTTCCAGATCCCGTCCGACCTGACCTGGACGGGCACACCCGACACCTGGAACGCGACCGCCCCGGGCGCCAATACGGGCCTGCACGTGGCGGTGAAGAACCACAGCCAGGACGTGGGTGTCGCGGCTTCGCTGGCGAAGACGCTGCTCTACTACGCGTCCGGCTCTGGCAGCGCCCAGGCGCGGACGGTCGGTGAGGGCCTGCTCACGGCGCTCATGGCCCATCCGGATGCCAAGGGCATCGCCATCCCGGAAACCAGAACGGACTACAACCGGTTCGACGACGCGTACGACGCGACGACGGACCAGGGGCTCTACGTCCCGCCGGGCTGGACCGGGACCATGCCCAACGGCGACCCGATCACCGCGAGTTCGACGTTCGGCTCGATCCGGTCGTTCTCCAAGAACGATCCGGACTGGCCGAAGGTCCAGTCCTATCTGGACGGTGGGCCCGCGCCGACGTTCACCTATCACCGGTTCTGGGCGCAGTCGGAGATCGCCACCGCGTTCGCCGCGCACGTGGACCTGTTCGGCTGACCGGGAAAAACGAAAGGACACCACGAGAATGAAGCGATTACGCGCCTTAGGGTGTGCAATCGCCGCACTGGCCGGGGCCGTCGTCTTCACGGCGGCCCCGACCATGGCGGCGACACCGCGGGTCAGCGGTACCGGTACGGGGTACTGGCACGCAGCCGGTGCCCAGCTGGTCGACGCGACCGGCGCGCCGGTGCGGATGACCGGCGTCAACTGGTTCGGCGCCGAGACCGGGAACTACTCACCGCACGGTCTGTGGACCCGCGACTACCGCGAGATGCTCGACCAGATGGCGGGCCTGGGGTACAACACGCTCCGGCTGCCTTACTCCAACCAGCTGTTCGACCCGGGCTCGACACCGGCGGGCATCGACTACGCGAAGAACACCGACCTGCGGGGCCTCGGCGGGCTCGCGGTGCTGGACAAGATCATCGCCTACGCGGGCACCAAGGGCATGCGCGTGGTGCTCGACCAGCACCGGCCGGACTCCGGCACGCAGTCGCCGTTGTGGTACACCAGCGCGTACCCGGAGAGCCGGTGGCTGGCCGACTGGAAGATGCTCGCCCAGCATTACCGGGGCAACCCGACGGTGATCGGCGCGGACCTGCACAACGAGCCCCATGCCATCCAGGGTGGTGGGGGAGCGTGCTGGGGTTGCGGTGACGTCGCGACCGACTGGCGGCTCGCGGCGGAGCGGGGCGGGGAGGCCGTGCTGGGCGTCAACCCGGACTGGCTGGTCATCGTGGAGGGCATCGACTGCGTCTCCGGCACCGGTGACCCGCAGTGCGGCTGGTGGGGCGGCAACCTCTCCGGCGCCAGGCAGTACCCGGTCCGGCTGTCCCATCCGGACAAGCTGGTCTACTCGGCACACGAGTACGCCACGTCGGTGTTCGCCCAGCCGTGGTTCTCCGACCCGGCGTTCCCGGCGAACCTGACCGGGCTGTGGGACCACTTCTTCGGTTACCTGAAAAAGGAGAACATCGCACCGGTGCTGCTCGGCGAGTTCGGCACCACGCTCGCCGACCCGCGGGACAAGGTGTGGCTTCAGGAGCTGATGCGGTACACGGGCACGGGGACCGGCGGGATGAGCTTCACCTACTGGTCGTGGAACCCCAACTCCGGGGACACCGGCGGGATCCTCAACGACGACTGGACCACGGTCAATCAGGCCAAGCAGTCGCTCGTGGGCCCGTACCTGATCCCGCCGTCGGGATCGGGCACCACCGACCCGCCGCCCGATCCGCGACCGGGTGCGTGTGCGGTCGCCTACCACATCGACAACAGCTGGAACGGGGGCTTCACCGCCACCGTGACGCTGAAGAACACCGGCACGTCCGCGCTGGCGAACTGGAAGCTGGCCTGGACGGCCCCTTCGGGAACCCAGCTCGTCAACGGCTGGAACGCCACCGTCAGCCAGAGCGGGCAGCAGCTGACGGCAACGGCGCCGTCCTGGTCGCCAGCCCTTGCCCCGGGAGCCGCGGTCGCCCTCGGCTTCCAGGCGAGCGGGCCGTCGAGCGGCCTGCCCACCGATTTCAAGGTGGGCACGGCCGCCTGCGCCGCGGGCTGACGTCCTGAGGGAGAG